>NZ_JBFBAG010000036.1:0-124253 GCF_040682155.1 Amycolatopsis sp. NPDC051371 | reverse complement strand
GTCTTGAATGACTCATTCAGGACCTCCGAAGACCTGAATGAGTCATTCAAGACGCCGTCGCGCCCGTCGACGCCGTCGGAAGACCGCCGAGCCGGACCCGGCCACCGACTTCGCCGGAGCCCTGGCGCCCGCCGGCGTGAGTCGTTCACGTCGTTCGCACGCACCGGGATCGGCCGCGCCGGCACGCTTCTGCCGGAGCCCCGCCCGCCCGGGGTAGCGTGGACGGACGATGGACACCCTCTTCGATCTCCCCGCCGAGACCCCCGCGCGCAAGCCCGCTTCCGGCGGGCAGGCCGATCTGCTCGACGACCTGAACCCGTCCCAGCGCGAAGCGGTCAGCCACGCCGGTGGCCCGCTGCTGGTGGTCGCGGGCGCGGGATCGGGCAAGACCCGGGTGCTGACCCGCCGGATCGCCTACCTGCTCGGGCAACGCCGCGTACACCCCGGCGAAATCATGGCGATCACGTTCACGAACAAGGCCGCCGCCGAGATGCGCGACCGCGTCGCCGCGCTCGTCGGGCGCCGCGCGAACGCGATGTGGGTGTCCACGTTCCACTCGATGTGCGTGCGGATCCTGCGCCGGGAAGCCAAGACGCTGGACATGTCGTCGAGCTTCTCGATCTACGACTCGGACGACACGAAGCGGCTCATCACGCTCGTGGCGCGGGACCTCGACATCGACCCGAAGCGTTACGCCGCCCGCACTCTGGCCATCCACATCTCGAACCTGAAGAACGAGCTCGTCGACCCCGAAGAGGCGTCGGCCAACGCGAGCAACGACCTCGAGCGCCGCGTCGCCGAGGTCTACGTCGAGTACCAGCGGCGGCTGAACCAGGCCAACGCCTTCGACTTCGACGACCTCATCATGCGCACGGTCTCGCTGCTGCAGGCGTTCCCGGCCGTCGCCGAGTACTACCGGCGGCGCTTCCGCCACGTGCTGGTCGACGAGTACCAGGACACGAACCACGCGCAGTACACGCTGGTCCGCGAGCTGGCCGGAACCACGCCGAACGAGTCGGGCGTCGACCCGGCCGAGCTGGTCGTCGTCGGTGACGCGGACCAGTCGATCTACGCCTTCCGCGGCGCGACGATCCGCAACATCGAAGAGTTCGAACGGGACTTCCCGAACGCGCACACCATCCTGCTGGAGCAGAACTACCGCTCCACGCAGACGATCCTGTCCGCGGCGAACGCCGTCATCGAGCGGAACCCGAACCGGCGCGCGAAGCGGCTGTGGACGGATTCGGGCGAGGGCGAGAAGATCGTCGGCTACGTCGCGGACAACGACCACGACGAGGCCGCGTTCGTCGCGAACGAGATCGACGCGCTGGCGGAGAAGGGCGAAGCCGACTACTCCGACGTCGCCGTCTTCTACCGCACCAACAACCAGTCCCGCGTCTTCGAAGAGATCTTCATCCGGCTCGGCCTGCCGTACAAGGTCGTCGGCGGCGTGCGGTTCTACGAGCGGCGCGAAGTCCGCGACATGATCGCGTACCTGCGCGTGCTGGCGAACCCGGACGACACGGTCAGCCTGCGGCGTGTGCTGAACGTGCCCAAGCGCGGCATCGGCGACCGCGCCGAAGCCGTCGTGGCGACGCACGCCGAGCGTGAGCGGGTGTCGTTCGCGGCGGCGCTGCGGGACGCCGCCGAGGGCAAGGTGGCGCTGCTGAACCCGCGCTCGGTCAAGGCGATCAGCGGGTTCGTGGCGATGCTCGACGAGCTCGGCATCCTGATCTCGGACGGCGCCGAGGTGCACGACGTCCTCGAAGCGGTGCTGGAAAAGACCGGCTACCGGGTCGAGCTCGAGGAGTCGGACGACCCGCAGGACCACACGCGCGTGGAGAACCTGGACGAGCTCATCACCGTCGCCCGGGAGTTCACCGAGATCACCGCCGAGGTCGTCGCGGACGAGAACGCCGAACTGGTCGTGGAACCCGGCGTGCCGGCGCCGGGGTCGCTGCCCGCGTTCCTCGAGCGCGTGTCGCTGGTGGCGGACGCCGACTCGGTGCCTTCGCCCGACGGCGGCGAAGAAGGCGACGGCGGCGCGGGCGTGGTCACGCTGATGACCGTGCACACCGCGAAGGGCCTGGAATACCCGGTGGTGTTCTGCACCGGCTGGGAGGACGGCGTCTTCCCGCACATGCGCGCCCTGGGCGACCCGACCGAGCTGGCCGAGGAACGGCGGCTGGCGTACGTCGCGATCACGCGGGCGCGCAAGCGGTTGTACGTCTCGCGCGCGATCACGCGGTCGGCGTGGGGGCAGCCGTCGATGAACCCGGCTTCGCGGTTCCTCGACGAGCTTCCGGGCGACCTCGTCGACTGGCGGCGGCTGGAACCGTCCAGCGGCGGGTTCGGCTTCGGATCCGGGTCGCGGGGCGGCGGCACCCCGCGGGCGGCGACCACGTGGGGCGGCAGGCGGTCTTCTTCGCCGTCCACGTCTTCGGGCACGCCGTCGTTCGGCAAGGGCTGGAAGGATACGGTGGCGCTGAAGCTGGACGTCGGCGACCGCGTCAGCCATGACAAGTACGGTCTGGGCACGGTGATCTCGTGCGACGGCGTCGGCCCGCGCGCCACGGCGACGATCGATTTCGGCGCGGCCGGCAAGGTCCGCCTGATGCTGATCGGCAGCGTGCCGATGGTGAAGCTCTAACACCCGTCCGAGTGAACCCGGCGGCGATCCCGGCGATCGCCGCCGGAATCGTCGTACCCCACCGGTAGAACGGACCCCGTAATCGAACACAAGTTCGACGGAGGGGGTAGTGTGGTGTGGACGCGGTGCTGTTTCACCTCTTGGCCGAAGGGGTACAAAAACATCTGCGAGGAGTCCTGGGGTCGACGGTTCCGGATCGGGGTCCGGGCCCTTCGGGGGCTTCAGGAATTCCTTCGCGTGCGGGAGCGGAGGCGTGCCGGCTGGCCGCCGCCTGGCGAGCGCTGCTCAGGCAGCACGAGCTCGGAGCGGACGGGCGATGTGTCACCTGCGGCCGGGGACGCCGCTGGACGACACGTCGTGCCGCGCGTGTCCGCTCCGCGGGGGGCGCAGGGGGAGCTGTGCCCTGGGGCTGGTTGCCGGTCCGGAGGTCCGCGGAGCTGTGCACGGTGTGGCAAGTCGCGGTGGCGTACTTCGTCCGCCGCTTGCCTGGCGGGCAGCGATAGCCGTTTCCGGGCGCTGAGGCGCTTTCCGGCGGCTTGGGCGGGGCCGAGGGTGTCTCGGGGTGCGCCGAGGGTTGCCGAACGGGCTGGAGGGCTCTCGGTCGCCGCTGCGATCTTGGCTCGCGTGCGTGCGTCGCCGATTCATCGCTCTTGGACGGGGATCTGTCGTGCGTGAGCCGTCGTTGTGGCTGTGAGCCGTGGCCGGGTGCCGTCCGGAGCGGGCGTTCGCGGGTCTCGGACCGCCGCGGTGTCCCGGCCGGAGCGGATGACCGCTCGGCTGGGGGGCGTCGTCGACCCTCAGGGGCGAATCATGGCTCTACAGCCGGGTTTTCCGGTGCGATGGCCCGTCTGCGTGGGCCACCGGTGTGGAGCGAACGGATCAGATGACGATGCCGCGCGCGGCCAGCCAGGGCCGGGGGTCGATCTTCTTGGTGCCGTTCTGCCACACCTCGAAGTGGAGGTGCGGCCCGGTGCTCTGACCGCGGTTGCCGATCTCGGCGATCTGCTGGCCGCACTTGACCTTCTGCCCCTCCTTGACGGAGAAGCTGTTCATGTGGCCGTACACCTGGATCGTGCCGTCGTCGAGCTGCACCCGGACCCAGAGGCCGAAGCCGCTGGCGGGGCCGGCGTCGATCACGGTGCCGTCGGAGGCGGCGTAGATCGGGGTGCCGATCGCGTTGGCGATGTCGATGCCGAGGTGGCTCGTGCCCCACCGGGCACCGAAGCCCGAGGTGAAGGTGCCGTGGGCCGGCAGGCAGGTCTTGGGGCGAGCGGCTTCTTCGGCGGCCTTCTTGGCGGCGTCGGCTTCACGCTGCTCGCGGGCCTGCGTGATCGAAGCGCTGTCGGAAAGCTTGGCGGCCTCGGCGGAGGCGTTGACGGCGTGGCCGGCGGGCAGGAGCTCGGGGGCGCCCCCGGTGCCCGCACCTCCCGCGGTGAGCGATGCGCTGGCGTCCTGGCTGTTGGCCAGGGGGGTGTACGCGGCGTCGGAATCGGTGACTGTCTTGAGGGTCGAGCCCGCAGCGGCGGCAGCGAACGCACCGGCAGCGACCGCGGCGACCACAACACGGCCACGGAGGGCCGAGGAGGGCGGGGCGATGCGGTGCGCACCCCGGACACGAACGACTGCACCTTCGAGTGCGTCCTTCAGTGCCGGGGAAGGAGCTTGGCCGCCGGGGGAGCGGTGTGAAGCCAAGACAGGGCCTTCCATCGTCGGGGAGCCGGGCCAGAGGACTGCGGGCGGGGGAACCCGGTGAGCCAACCTCGGGGGTGGTTCGCTCGTCGTCCTACTTCGTGACCTGACTGTAATGGGGACCGGGGGACAGTAACCAAGGGGCACCGCTGTAAGCAAGATCTGCCCTGTCGGGCGGCCGATCGGGTGGCGTGGATCTTGCGTCCACCTGTGTGGATTACTCAAAGTTAGACGGGGTTTACTGCATTGGTTGTGACTTGCCTTACAGCTCTTGCGAACCGTTGTGGACAGACGAAGGGGTTTGGGGGCTCAGAGCGCCGGAATAAGGGTTTGCCTGGGGATGTTCAAGCGTTTCCGACGTCTCGAAGCGGGTAGCCGCGGGCGCAGGACTCGGAAGTCGCCGCCTCGCGAGGATCCGAGGGGCTGGCGAAGTCGACCGTTCATCGACGCCCGCGAACCGCTCACCGACTCGCGGCGGAGTCTGGTTCGAAGGTGCCGGGTTTGTCCGACTTCTCGGGCTTGCGCTGAAGGATTCGCCGGTTACGTGTGACGGAGCGACGCCTTCGATGACTGTTGGCCAAGCCAACGCCCGGCCCTCGCCTTCACTCCGAGATGCCTGGAGCCCGGCCCCGCGACAACACGGCGCTAACCCGCACCGCTCGCCAATCAGCACCGCCCGCGTGGCCGCCGCCTCGCGCCGCTCGCCGACCTGCACCGCTCGCCGCCGGCACGACTCAGCGCCTCGCGCCGCTGGCACCTGCACCGCCCGCGTGCTCGCCGCCTCGCGCCGCTCGCCAACCTGCGCCGCTCGCCGACTCGCGCACCGCTGGGGCCTCCGGCGCCGACCGGACTTGCTAGCGTCGCGGGCAATGCCCCCACGCTCAGAGCCCCCGACCGGCAGCACCCCCGGTTCCCCGGCCTCCCCGCAGGACCCCGCGGCCACCCGTCCCACCGGCAAGCGGAAGCCCTCTCACGCAGAGACTTCCCGGCCCGCGTCCGCCGAAACCACCGAATCGGCGGAAGCCGCGACCGGCCGGCCACCCACCGACGCGGCGCCTTCCCGCCCCGAGTCCGCCGACGCGGCGAACACCGGGCGCGCCGGCGCGCCGAAGGTCGGCCCCATCGACGCGGCAAACCCCCGGCCCGGGTCCGCCGATGCGGGGAAAGCCGGGCCCGCCGGCGCGCCGAAGACTGGCGCCCCCGACGCCGCAAACCCACCGCCCGAGTCCGCCGATGCGGCGAACACCGGGCGTGCCGGCGCGCTGAAGGCCGGCGCCACCGATGCGGCGCCCTCCCGCCCCGAGCCCGCCGACGCAGCGAACGCCGGGCGCGCCGGCGCGCCGAAGGCGAACGCCACCGACGCGGCACCCTCCCGCCCCGAGCCCGCCGACGCGGCGAAAGCCGGGCCCACCCGCAGGGCAAAAGCCGAGCCCAGACCGGTCGGCACCCCCATGGCAACGGCCCACCCCAAGCCCCCCACCGCGGCAAAATCTCGCCCCGAGCCAGCCGACCCCACCCCCACCTGGGCCGAAGACACCACCCCCTCCGGCCCCCTGACGATCGCCCTGGCACTGGCCGCCCTCGGCGCCATCGCTCTCACCGCTGCCGCGGTCGTTCCCGTCTCGCCGGCCGCTGGCCCCGGCTTCACCAGCTGGCCGTGGCTCGCCGTCCTCGCGCTGGCTCCCGCCGTCGCCGCCGTCTGGAGCGCCGCCGCCAAAAAGCCCGCCCTCGCCAAAGGGCTCCTCCTCGGCCTTGCCGCCCTCGCGCCCGGCCGGCTGGTGCTCGACCTCCAGTTCGCCGTCAACGGCCCCCTCACCATCCGTCCCGAGCTGTACTTCCCCGACCGCTTCATCGGCGGCTCGGCCGTCGGCGCGGGGTTCTGGTTGCTCGTCGCCGGGGACCTCCTCACCGGGGCCGCCGGGATCGCCGCCTGGCGGGCCGGGCGGACCTACGAAGAACCCGAACGGCGACGCTGGCGCCTGCTCGTCCCGCTGCTCGCCGTGACCGCCTCGGTCGGGCTGCTCACCGCCCCCGTCGGCTCGGACAACGGCTTCCTCCTCGCCCGCGCCGCCTTCGAAGGGCCCTGGCCCGCCCTCGGCGGCTACCTGCTGCTCGCCGCCGCGCTGCCGCTGGCCGCCGTCCTCGCGCTCGCCTCTCCGTCCGAAAGCGCTGCCAAAGGCACCTTGCTCGGCCTCACCGCCGCCGCCTTCGGGGTCGCCGTGCCGCCCGTGCTGGCCGGACTTCTCCGCGACGACCTGCACGTCACCTGGGGGCCCCTCCTCGTGCTCGCGGCGACCGCCGTCACCGCCGGACTCGCTTTCACCCGGCTCAGCGAAACGGACGACACAGAACGCGACGTCAAGATCCCCGGCGTCTTCTGGTGGCGGCTGACGACCGGAGTGCTCGGCCTCGCCACCGCCGTCGCCGCCCTGATCGGCACCTTCGCGCCGCAGGTCGCCGTCACCGCGCTCAACCCCGGTGCCACCGCCCCGGTCAGTGCCTCCGCCGAGAGTCCCGCCCGGTGGTTCCTGCTCGTGGCCGCGCTCGTCGTCGCCGTCCTGGCCCTCGGCACGCTGGTCCCGAAGACCGCGGCCGGGGCACGGCCCGTGCTCGGGCTCGCCTGGGCGGGGATCGTCCTGGCCGGCACCGCCGTCCTGAACACCGCGCTCACCGCCACCCAGGCCGGCAACCTCGCCGGCTTCGGGGGCGCGGACCTCGGCGGCACGTCCGGCGCCACCCCCGTCTTCACCTACGACCTCGGCGCCGGCGCGGCCTGGACGTTCGTCGCGCTCGTGCTCGCCGTCCTGGTCGCGCTCGCCGCCGTCGGGACCGGCGTCGTCGAACGCGAAGACGCCGACAAGACGACCGAGCCGGGAAAGAACGTGCTCACGCCCGTCGTCGCCGGCGGGGTGCTGGCCGTCGCCGCCTTCGGGCTGCCCGTCTTCAGCGTGCCCGGCTACGTCGCGCCCGGGCTCTGGTCGGACTTCGACACCCCTTCGTGGGGGCTGCTGACCGCCGCTGTGGTCGTCGTCGGCGCGGCCGCGCTGGCGCTGCGGTCCCGGCCGAAGCCCGCCGCCGCCCTGCTGACCGGCGCCGCCCTGCTCGTCGCGCTGCACGCCGCGGAGCTGCCACTCGTCGGCGGCGCCCTCGGCGACGCGAGCCCGTCGACCGGCTTCTGGGTCGCCCTCGTCGCCGTGGCCGCGCTGCTCGTCGCGGCGGGCCTGTCCGTCGCCGGCGGCCGCCGTGAGCCGTGAGCGCCTCCGGGTGCTGCTCGTCGAGTTCGAGAAGCCCGACCCGGCCGCCGACGCGTGGGCCCGCGTGCTGCGCGACGAAGGCATGGAGGTCGTCCACGCCGGCCCCCTGGACACCGTCGAGCAGATCGTCCGGACCGCCGAGCAGGAGGACCCGGACGCCGTCGCCGTACTCGGCGAGCCACCGCCGCCCGGACTGGCCGAAGCGTTGAACGGCGTTCGCGTCTGCCCGGCCGGGGACCCCGGAAAAGCGGTGGAATGGTTGCGTGGTGGGCGGTCTCACACCGGGGGCACACCGTCTGACCGCGCACGGTGACCGACTTCACCAGGTGCGGAGTCCCCTGCGTCTGCGCAGGTCGCTAACCTCGACTGGTCCGACAGCGCGGTCCGGTCGCGGACCACCTGCAGTGGCGTGTCGTCAGGAGACTGGAGTAGTGGACCTCTACGAGTACCAGGCGAGGGATCTCTTCGCCGCCCACGGAGTACCGGTTCTGCCGGGCTCGGTGGCTAGCACCCCCGAAGAAGCCAAGGCCGCCGCGGAGCAGATCGGTAACCAGGTCGTCGTCAAGGCGCAGGTGAAGGTCGGCGGCCGCGGTAAGGCGGGCGGCGTCAAGCTGGCCCAGACCCCGGACGAGGCGAAGGAGAAGGCGGAAGCCATCCTCGGCCTCGACATCAAGGGCCACATCACGCGTCGCGTGCTGGTGGCCGAAGCCTCGGACATCTCGTCCGAGTACTACTTCTCCTTCCTGCTGGACCGGTCCAACCGGACCTTCCTGGCGATGGCGTCGTCCGAAGGCGGCGTGGAGATCGAGCAGCTCGCCGTCGAGCGCCCCGAGGCGCTCGCCAAGATCCCGGTCGACTCGATCACCGGTGTCGACAAGGCGAAGGCGCTCGAGATCCTGAAGGCCGGCAACTTCCCGGCCGACATCATCGACGAGGCCGCCGACGTCGTCGTGAAGCTCTGGGAGACCTTCGTCTCCGAGGACGCCACCCTGGTCGAGGTCAACCCGCTGGTCCGCGACCCGCAGGACAAGATCATCGCCCTCGACGGCAAGGTCACCCTCGACGAGAACGCGGACTTCCGCCAGCCGGGCCACGAGGCCCTGGTGGACAAGGACGCGGAGAACCCGCTCGAGGCGAAGGCCAAGGCCAAGAACCTCAACTACGTCAAGCTCGACGGCCAGGTCGGCATCATCGGCAACGGCGCGGGCCTCGTCATGTCCACTTTGGACGTCGTGGCGTACGCGGGCGAGAAGCACGGCGGCGTGAAGCCGGCGAACTTCCTCGACATCGGCGGCGGCGCGTCGGCCGAGGTCATGGCAGCCGGGCTGGACGTCATCCTCAACGACACCGACGTGAAGAGCGTCTTCGTCAACGTCTTCGGCGGCATCACCGCCTGCGACGCGGTGGCGAACGGCATCGTCGAGGCCCTGAAGATGCTGGGCGACGAGGCCAGCAAGCCGCTGGTCGTCCGCCTGGACGGCAACAACGTCGTCGAGGGTCGTCAGATCCTGGCCGACGCGAACCACCCGCTGGTCACCGTGGTGGACACAATGGACAACGCGGCCGACAAGGCTGCCGAGCTCGCCGCGGCAGGTGCGTGAAGATGTCGATCTTCCTGAACGAGAACAGCAAGGTCATCGTGCAGGGGCTCACCGGCTCCGAGGGCATGAAGCACGCGACCAAGATGCTGAAGTCCGGCACGAACATCGTGGGCGGCGTCAACGCCCGCAAGGCCGGCCAGACCGTCACCATCGAGGGCAAGGACCTCAAGGTCTTCGGCACGGTCGAAGAGGCCATCAAGGAGACCGGCGCCGACGTGTCGGTCATCTTCGTGCCGCCGAAGTTCGCGAAGGACGCGGTCGTCGAGGCGATCGACGCCGAGATCCCGCTGGCCGTCGTCATCACCGAGGGCATCCCGGTGCACGACTCGGCCTACTTCTGGGCGCACGCGGTCGCGAAGGGCGGCACGACCCGGATCATCGGGCCGAACTGCCCCGGCGTGATCAGCCCCGGCAAGTCGAACGCCGGCATCATCCCGGCCGACATCTCCGGCGCGGGCCAGATCGGCCTCGTGTCGAAGTCCGGCACGCTGACCTACCAGATGATGTACGAACTGCGGGACATCGGTTTCTCCACCGCGGTCGGCATCGGCGGTGACCCCATCATCGGCACCACGCACATCGACGCCCTCGAGGCGTTCGAGGCGGACCCCGATACCAAGGTCATCGTGATGATCGGCGAGATCGGTGGCGACGCCGAAGAGCGCGCCGCGGCCTACATCAAGGACAACGTGACGAAGCCGGTCGTCGGTTACGTCGCGGGCTTCACCGCGCCCGAGGGCAAGACGATGGGCCACGCGGGCGCCATCGTCTCCGGCTCCTCCGGCACGGCGGCCGCGAAGAAGGAGGCCCTCGAGGCCGCCGGCGTCAAGGTCGGCAAGACCCCGAGCGAGACCGCCGTCCTCGCGCGTGAGCTGTACAACAACCTCGGCTGAGGTTGACGCATCACCCCTGGTGAGGCCGGGCACTCGACGAGTGCCCGGCCTTTCCGCGTTTCGGGACGAAACCTCCCGAGGTATTCACGCGTCTGATGGGCTGGTGGCCTTGGAGTGCGCTAGCGTTCTGCGCACGAAAGCCGCCTCGTCTTCCCCGGGTGCCGCGTGCCCCGGAGTGCCGGTCGAACCGACAGGAGTGCTTCCCGATGACCTTCCCCAGCGGTGGGCCTGGCTACCCCCAGCAGGGTGGCGGCCAGCAGCCCCCCGGACCCCCGTCCAGTGGCTTCCCGGCGCAGCAGCCGCCGCATTCGCACCAGGCGTCCTCGGGCGCCGCGAACCTCACGCAGAACCTCCCGCTGCTGCTCGCGCTCGGGGTGGCGGTCTTCGGCCTCGTCCAGTACTTCCTCGGCTTCTCCGACAAGGCCGACAGCGGTCTCGGCACGGTGTTCCTGCTCGGCGGTGGCCTGCTCGCGGGCATGCACGCGCTGCCGAGGGGTCCGAAGACGCTGCCGTTCGCGGCGCTGTTCAGCGTCCTCGGCGCGCTCGAGGTGCTCGACTCGCTCATCGCGCTGCAGACGACGCCCGGCATCTTCATCATCGTCCTGATCCTGGCTCTCCTGCAGATGGTCGCCGCGGTCGGCGCGCTGCTCATCGAGTACGACGTCGTCAAGCCGCCGGCGCCGAAGCCCGCCGCACCGTCCTACGGCGGCCAGTTCGGCCAGCCCGGCCAGCAGCAGTACGGCCAGCCCGGGCAGCAGTACGGCCAGCAGCAGCCGGGGCACGGCCCGGGTCCGGTCGCCCAGACGGGGGATCCGTCGGGGGCGCCGTTCTCGCAGGGCCAGTACGGCTCGCCGAACCCGCCGTCGACCACGCCGCCGCCGGGGCAGCAGGCCACGACGTACGCCCCGCAGCAGGGCTCGTTCTTCCAGCAGCCGCCGTCGGACAACCCGCACACGCCGCCCGGCGGCTTCGGCAAGTCGAGCTGACGTAGTCCCCGGAACACCCGTTGTGACGCCCTGTGTCACAGCGGGTGTTTTGCACTCCGGGGGTTACTCGACCGGGTGGGTTAGCTTCCCCACGCCGGCGGGCGGCGGCGTGGCTCACCCGATCGGACCAGCCCGGATGTCAGGGTGCGGATCATGGACCTGCTCACCGACTCCCGCGAGGAGCCGGTGGGCGACCTCGAACCCGACGTCGAACTTTCCCGGGCGGCGCGGGTGCGGGTGTTGCTCGCCGCCGCCCTCGGCCCGCTGGTCACCGGCTACGCCGCCGTCGCGACCGTGCTGACGCTGGTGGCGCTCACCGCCCCGCGCACCGTCTTCTCCGGGACCGGCGTGCTGCTGGCCGCCGGGCCCGGCTGGCTCGCCGCGCACCAGGTCCGCCTCGACCTGGGTGTCCACCCGATCGGCGTGCTGCCGCTGCTGCCGACGCTGGGCGCGCTCGCGCTGGCCGCGCGGACGGCGTCCGGTGCCGCCGTGCGCCTCGGCTGCCGGTCGGCCCGCGAAGCGCTGCCGGTGTTCGCGACGATCACCGGCGCGCACGCGCTGTTCGGGCTGGTCGTCGCGCTCTGCGCGCAGGGCTCCCCGGTGACGGCGAATCCGCTGGTCGCCTTTGCCGTGCCCGGGCTGCTCGCCGCGGCGGCTTCGGCGGTGGGGATCGCCCGGTGCTGCGGGCTGCCGGACGTCGTCGCCGAGCACCTCGACCCCCTCGCCCTGCGCGGGGTCCGGGCCGGTGCGCTGGGTCTCGCGGTGCTGGTGGCCTGCGGTGCGGTCGTGTTCACCGTCGCGACCGCGCTGTCCTGGCGGACGGTCGCCGACATGTACGAGCCCGCGCTCGGCAGCAGCTTCGGGATGTTCCTGCTGTCGGTGCTGTACCTGCCGAACGCCGTGACGGCGGTGCTGTCGTTCGTCACCGGGCCCGGTTTCTCGATCGGTGACCTGAACGTCGGGATGTTCGGCTACCGCGGCGGTGCCGTCCCCGGCGTCCCGCTGCTGGGCGGCCTGCCCGAGCACCACGCGGCGTGGTGGCCGGCGCTGCTGGTGCTGCCCGCGGCGACCGGCGTGCTCGTCGGCTGGTCGCTGCGCAAGGTCGACGCGGACCCGGCGCAGCGCATCCGCACGGTCGCGGTGGCCGGCGCGGTGGTCGCGCTCGGCTGCGTCCTGCTGGGCACGCTGTCCGGCGGGCGGCTCGGCGACGGCCCGTTCGACCCGGTGAGCGTCCCGGTCGGCGTCGCGTCGGTCGTCGCGTTCTGCTGGATCGTCATCCCGGGCGGGTTCGTCGCGTTCTTCACGGGCGAGCACGAGCCGCCGGCGCCGCCGCCCGAAGCACTCGAAGACAACGAAGCCTTCGAAGACGCCGACGACTTCGACGCCGAGGAAGCAGCCGAAGCCGTCGAGGAACTCGAAGCGTCCGAAGAGGACGAAGAAACCGAAGAGCCCGAAGAAGAACCTGAAGAAGAACCCGACGAGGACGCGGAGTTCGAAGCCGAGGCCGACGCGGAACTCGGCCTCGAAGACGCCGCCGAGCCCGGTGAGGTTGTGACCGGAGGCACCGAGACCTGCGGCGACGTCGAGGCGGCCGAGACCGACCGTTAGGGTTGACGTGACCTGGTGAAGCGCGGTGCGCCCGGCTGCGCACCGCCCGCGGCAAGGAGCCCGCTCTGTCTCAACGGTTGGACCTGCCCACTCCGGTGAAGCTCGTCGTGCTCGCGTCGGGCTCCGGCACCCTCCTGCAGTCGGTGCTGGACGCCACCGGGCGGTCCGGCTTCCCGGCCAAGGTCGTCGCCGTCGGCGCCGACCGCACCGGCATCGAGGCCCTGACCCGCGCCGAACGCGTGAGCATCCCGTCGTTCACGGTCCGCGTCGCGGACCACCCCGACCGCGCGGCCTGGGACAAGGCGCTGGCCGAGGCCGTCGGGGCCTACCAGCCCGACCTGGTCGTCTCCGCCGGGTTCATGAAGATCCTCGGGAGCGAGTTCCTCGGCCGGTTCACGGTGGTCAACACGCACCCGGCGCTGCTCCCGTCGTTCCCCGGGATGCACGCGGTGCGCGACGCACTGGAAGCCGGGGTCAAGGTCACCGGCTCGACCGTGCACTTCGCGGACGCCGGGGTCGACACCGGGCCGATCATCGCCCAGGAGGCGGTCGTCGTGGAGCACGACGACACCGAAGACGTCCTGCACGAACGGATCAAGGCCGTCGAACGCAGGCTGCTGGTGGAAACGATCGAGCGACTCGGCCGCGGTGGCTGCACCGTGGACGGACGAAAGGTGACATTTCGTGAGCACTGACCTGGGACGGCGGCCGGTCCGCCGGGCGCTGATCGGCGTCTCGGACAAGGCGGGCCTGCTGGACCTCGCGACCGGCCTGCACGCGGCCGGCGTCGAGATCGTCTCCACCGGCGGCACGGCGAAGGCCATCGCCGACGCGGGTGTCCCGGTCACGCCGGTCGAAGACGTCACCGGCTTCCCCGAGTCGCTGGACGGCCGCGTCAAGACGCTGCACCCGAACGTGCACGCCGGGCTGCTCGCCGACCAGGGCAACCCCGACCACGTCGAGCAGCTGCGCAAGCTGGACATCGCGGCGTTCGACCTGCTGGTCGTGAACCTGTACCCGTTCACGCAGACCGTCGCCTCCGGCGCGAGCCCCGAGGACTGCGTCGAGAACATCGACATCGGCGGCCCGGCCATGGTCCGCGGTGCCGCGAAGAACCACGGCAGCGTCGCGGTCGTCGTCGACCCGGCCCGCTACGGCTGGGTCCTGGAGCGCGTCGCCGACGGCGGCTTCGACCTCGCCGACCGCAAGCGGCTCGCCGCGCAGGCGTACGCGCACACCGCGGCGTACGACATCGCCGTCGCGTCCTGGTTCTCCAACGTCTACGCGCCCGCCGACGACTCCGGCTTCCCGGACTTCTCCGGCATCAGCTGGGAACGCGGCGAGGTGCTGCGCTACGGCGAGAACCCGCACCAGAAGGCCGCGCTGTACAAGGGGCACCGGGCCGGCTTGGCGCACGCCGAGCAGCTGCACGGCAAGGCCATGTCCTACAACAACTACGTCGACACCGACGCCGCCCGCCGCGCCGCGTTCGACTTCGCCGGGCCCGCCGTCGCGATCATCAAGCACGCCAACCCGTGCGGCATCGCGGTCGGCACCGACATCGCCGAGGCGCACCGCAAGGCGCACGCGTGCGACCCGGTTTCGGCCTACGGCGGCGTCATCGCGACGAACCGGCCGCTCAGCCGCGAGGCCGCGGAGCAGATCGCCGAGGTCTTCACCGAGGTCGTCCTGGCGCCGGACTTCGATGCCGAGGCGCTGGAGATCCTGCAGCGCAAGAAGAACATCCGGCTGCTCAAGCTCCCCGAGGTCCCGGCGTCGCCGATCGAGTTCCGCCAGATCTCCGGCGGCGTGCTCGTGCAGACCGTCGACGCGATCAACGCGCCCGGCGACGACCCGGCTTCGTGGACGCTGGCGACCGGCACCCCGGCCGACGAGCAGACCCTGCGCGACCTCGAGTTCGCGTGGCGCTCGCTGCGCTCGGTCAAGTCGAACGCGATCCTGCTGGCCGCGGACGGCGCGACCGTCGGCGTCGGCATGGGCCAGGTCAACCGCGTCGACTCGTCGCGGCTGGCGGTCTCGCGGGCGGGCGATCGGGCCAAGGGTTCGGTGGGCGCGTCCGACGCGTTCTTCCCGTTCCCGGACGGCCTGGAAGTGCTGGTCGAGGCGGGCGTGCGGGCGATCGTGCAGCCCGGTGGCTCGGTCCGCGACCCCGAGGTCATCGCGGCCGCGGAGAAGGCGGGGGTCACGATGTACCTGACGGGGACGCGCCACTTCGCGCACTGAACCCCGGCTTCGCTTCGAGAGGGAGGGCTCGATGCAGCAACCACCGCCGTACGGACAGGGTCAGCCGGGCTACGGGCAGCAGGGTCCGCCGGGGTATCCCCAGCAGCCCGGCTACCCGCCGCCCGGGTACCCGCCGCAGCAGGGCTACCCGCCGCCCGGTTACGCCGGGCCGATGCGGCCGCCGAAGAAGAAGCGGACCGGGCTGATCCTCGGGATCGTCGGCGCGGTGGTGGTCCTGCTCGGCGCGGGCATCCCGCTCGGCATCTTCGCGAGCGACTACTTCGCGAGCACCGGCGCGGCACCGTCGTCGTCGCCGGTGCCCGCCGAGTGCCAGGTCCCGGCGGCGGTGCTGGAGAAGGCGGGCTTCCCGAGCTTCGCGCTGGGCGGCCCGGGCACCGCGAACGTGCCCGGTCTGAAGCAGGTCAACTGCAGCTGGAAACCCGGGTCCGACGAGAACGTCCGCGACGCCACCCTGAGCGTCCGGATCACCGGGTACTCCGGGGAAAACGCGCGGGATTCGGCGAACCACCTGTACCTGCCGATCGCCCCGGAGGTCCCGCCGACCGACGTGAAGGGCATCGGCGACAAGGCGGCGCTCGTCCGGCTGGTCACGAAGAGCGCGTTCAGCGGGTCCGAACTGCACGTCTTGAAGGGCACCACGGTCGTCATCGTCGAGGTGTCCGGCTGGGACAAGGGGTTCTTCTCGAACTCGCCGATGCCGCAGCAGGAGACCGACGACGCGGTGAAGGCCGTCGGCACCGAGATCGTCAAGAAACTGCGCTAGAGCGTCCCCCGGTCACGCGGGCGCGGGCAGTGTCCTGCAGAGGGCGACGGGGAACTTCGGTTCGGCTGCCCGGATCTCCGGGCAGCCGGCCGACTTGACCTGCGCGAACGACGTCCAGCCCGCGCCGCCCCAGCGGAAGACCGCGCGGGCGGGCGGATCGGCCTGGTGCACCGGCAGGTCGAGGACCAGCCAGTTCGGGTCGCAGGCGCGGGTGGTGCCGGCGCTCTCGGCGCCCGTCGCGGACACTGCCGCGCCGATCCAGGCCGGGTCGCAGTGGTCGGCGGGCGGGGCGCAGGTGCCCTGGGGCGCGCAGTGGCCCCAGCCGGCGCCGAGCTTGTGCCACGCGTTGCCGTTGTCGCCGTTGAGGATCACCGTGCGGTCCGCGACCGGGGTGGCCGTGGCCAGCCGCAGCTCGGCGGGCACCTTGTCCTGGCAGCCGCCCGCCGCGGACCGGGTCGAGTAGACGACGTCGGCGCGGACGTCGGTCTTGGTCTCCACGATCTGTTCGATGCGCGGCTCCCGGACGCAGCCGGGGTCCTTGCCGGGCAGGGCGACCTGCACGAACAGGCTGACGTCGTCCGGCCCCGGGCGGATCCCGGTGATGTCGGCGCGGAACGAGCGCCACTCCGCACCGATCGTCGTCGGCCCGGGGGCCGCGGCCTTGGCGCCGGGCACGCCACCGCCCGCGGTGAGCACGACGGCCAGCACCGCACCCGCCGCGACCAGCGCTCCGGCGATCCACAGAACCGGCCCTTTGGTCATCGCCCACCCCCAGAAGTCACCGGGAAATCTAGCCGACGCCGCAGCGTCAGGCGGGCGGACCGGGTTTTTAGCGCTGTGTGACTTCTTTCTCCAAGTACACCGCGCCGTCGATGTGGCCGCCGGCGTCGGGCGCGTCGGTGAGCCGGTAACCGGCGCGCTGGTAGAGCGTGATGTTGCGGGTGCTGCGGGCGCCGGTGAACAGGGCGAACCGGCGGGCCTCGGCGGGTGCTTGCGCCTCGGCGTGCTCGAGCAGCCGGCGGCCGAGCCCGCGGCCGGCGAGGTCCGGCGCGACCATCAGCCGGCCGAGCTCCCAGCAGTCGCCCTCGAGCCGGGCGCGGACGGCGCCGACCAGCCGGTGCTCGTCGCGCAGGACCCACGCCGACCAGGTCTTCGTCCAGTCGCGGATGTCTTCGAGGGTTTCGTGCAGCGCGGGGATGTCGAGGGTGTCGTTGAGGACGGCCTCCTGGACCCAGCAGCAGCGTTGCAGGACGAGCAGTTCCGGGCAGTCTTCGAGCCGGGCTTCGGTGAGCTCCACGCAGGTCTGTCTAGCGATCGGGGCTCAGCGCGGGCAACTTCATTACCTTCGCGGGGTGATCGATCTGCTGCGTGGCGCTTCGGACGCGCCCGGCGCCCCAAGGGTTCGTGCCCCACCAGTGGGTGACTTGACACCTCGGGTGGTTCGCGGTTGACTTGTCCACGTCGAACACTTGTTCGACGTGGAACCGCCGCCTTCCCCGCGGCGAACCAGTGCCGTCGGTCGCGTTTTGGGAGAGGCCCGACCGCCGGCCTAGTCCGTGGTGGGGAGGTGCGTGCGGTGACTGCTGTGGTGGAGCCGCCGGTGGCCCGGCTGGCGGCCCTGCCCGGGGTCAGCACGGCGAGCCGGGTCGCGGCCCAGGCCGAGCGGGCGCGGGCGACGGGGAAGGTGCTCCCGGTCGTCCCGGCGCTTGCCGAGCTGCTGCCCGCGGCCGGGCTCCGGCGCGGGAGCACGGTGGCGGTCCACGGCGGGACGTCGCTGCTGGTGGCGCTGCTCGCCGAGGCGACGGCCACCGGATCGTGGGCGGCCGTGGTCGGCATGCCGTCGCTGGGGCTGGCGGCGGCGGCCGAGTACGGCGTGGACCTGGACCGGGTGGCCCTGGTCCCGCGTCCGGGCGCGGAGCTCCCGGCGGTGGTCGCGGCGCTGCTCGACGGCGTGGACCTGGTGGTGGTCAACGCGGACAGGGTGCAGGCAGCCGTGGCGCGCCGGTTGTCGGCCCGGGCCCGCCACCGCGGGGCGGTGCTGCTGGCGTCCGGCGGGTGGCCTGGGGCGGATGTCGAGCTGTCGTGCCGGCTTTCGGCGTGGTCCGGTCTGGCGGACGGCTACGGCCACCTGCGTGAGCGACGGGTGCAGGTCCGGGTCCACGGCCGCGGCGCGGCGGCCCGCCCGACCTCGGCCACGCTCGCACTGCCCGGCCCCGCCGGCGCGATCACTGCCGCTTCGAGTCACCTCGCCTCGCGCGAGGAGGCCACCGCATGAGGTCCAATCCAAAGTGGACCCCCACCCCGGCGCGCCCACTGCGTTGCCTTCCCTCCAATTACGCGAGCCGACTTGCTGCTCACACGAGGCACGCGAGCCAACTCTCCAGATACGCGAGCCGACCCTTCGGTCACGTGAGTCGACCGCTCAACCACGTGAGCCGACCCCTGAGGTACGCGGCCAGACCCTTTGGGTGCGCGAGCCGACCATCGAGGTACGCGAGCCGACTCCCCAGGTACGCGCCTCGCCCCTCGGGGTGCGTGAGCCGACCCTTCGGTCACGCGAGCCGACCCTCCGATCACGCGCCTCGGGCCGTCGAACGCACCCGCCCGGCGGGCCTTCGCCTCCCGCGCGAGGAGGTCGCATGACCGTCCCCGCGCCACGCCGTTCCTCCGACCTCCCCGCCCGGATGCTCGTCCTCTGGTGCCCGGACTGGCCCGTCGTCGCCGCGGCGGCCGTCGGCGGTGTTGCCGTTACCGTGCCCGCCGCCGTTTTCAGCGCCAACCGCGTTGTCGCCGGCAATGCCGGCGCGCGGCGGAACGGTGTCCGGCGGGGGATGCGGCGGCGGGAGGCGCAGTCGAACTGTCCGGACCTGGCCGTCTTCGCCGCCGACGATGGCCGGGACGCGCGGCTCTTCGAGGCCGTCGCGCGGGCGGTCGAGGCGCTCGTCGTCGGGGTCGAGGTCGTGCGGCCGGGGCTCGTCGCCGTCCCCGTTGCCGGCGCCGCCGGGTACTTCGGCGGGGAGCACGCCCTCGTCGAGCGGCTCGTCGACGACGTGTCCGCCGCCGCGGGTGTCGAGTGCCAGGTCGGCGTCGCAGAAGGGCTCTTCGCCGCGACGCTCGCCGCCCGGTGCGGGGAGTTCGTCGAACCCGGGCGCGTCGCCGAGTTCCTCGCCCCGCTGCCCGTCACCGAGCTCGACCAGCCCGGCGCCGAGCGCGCGGAGCTCGTCGACCTGCTGCGGCGGCTCGGCTTGCGGACGCTCGGCGCGTTCGCGGAACTCCCGGAGCGCGACGTCGTCAACCGCTTCGGCGCCGCCGGTGTGCTCGCTCACCGGCTCGCGCGGGGCCGATCCGAACGTCCACCGTTGCGGCGACGCCCGCCGCCCGAACTGACGCTCACCGAGGAGTTCGACCCGGTCGTCGAGCGGGTCGACGTCGCCGCGTTCCTCGCCAAGGGCCTCGCTACGCGGTTCTGCGCCGGCTTGGCCGGGCACGGCCTGGCCTGCACCCGGCTCGGCATCTACGCGGTCACCGAGGAAGGCGAACACCTCGGCCGCGCGTGGCGGTGCGCGGAACCCCTGACGCCCGCCGGGGTCGCCGATCGCGTGCGCTGGCAGTTCGAAGGCTGGCTGCGCGCCGCGCCGGGTCAACGTCCGACGTCGGGTGTGGTGCGGCTGCGGCTGGAACCCGAGGAGATCGTCGAAGGACGGTCGCTGCAGCTCGACCTGTGGCAGAACGGCCGTTCCGACGAGGACGACGAGCGCGCGGCGCGGGCGTTCGTGCGGGTCCAGGGGCTGCTCGGGCCGGAGGGCGTGTTGACGCCGGTGCTCGACGGCGGCCGCGACCCGGCGGGCCGCGTCCGGCTGGTGCCCTGGGGCGACCCGCGCGAACACTCGACGCCGGCGGACGCGACCTGGCCGGGACGGCTGCCGGCACCGTCCCCGGCGACGGTCCTCGACCGCCCGGTGCCGGCCCAGGTCTACGACGCCGAGGGCGGGCCGGTCGGCATCACGGCGCGCGAGCAGCTCACGGCGGTCCCGCGCGGGCTGAGCATCACCGGCGGCCCGCCGCGGGAGGTCGTGGGCTGGGCGGGGCCGTGGCCGCTGGCGGGCGACCGCCGAAGACCGGGTCCGCGGCGGGCGCGGCTGCAACTGCTGCTCGCGGGCGAGCCGGACGACCCGCCCGACGCGGTGCTGGTGCACGGCGCGGGCACAGAAAATCCACTGTGGACGGTCGAGGGAGTGTACGACTGAGCATGGACGAGGACTACGCACGGAAGCTCCGAGCCTGGCTGCGCGCCGAACCGGGGACAACGCCCCGCCGAGCCGAAGAGGAGCGCGAGTGGTTTCGCGAAGTGCCGGCCCCGGCGTCCGGCGATCGGGACACGGTGCCCGCTGCGGACGGGGGATGGGTTCGCGGCGAGCAGCCTCCGGCGTCCGGCGAGCCAGGGCCCGCTAGCGGTGACGCGGGTACTGCCGACGACCGGAAACCGGTGTCCCAGCCGGATTCGGAGCGGTGGTCGGTTCGCGGACAGCTGCCGGAAGGCGCGCAGCCCGAAGCCGACGACGAGTGGGTGTGCCCGGTGATCGTGCTGCCGGTCCCGCGCTCGTCGCGGGAGAACGGGTGCCGCCTGAGCGGGCCTGGCGAGCGTCCGCGCATCGAAGCGACTGATCACCCGGCGGAGCCGCGCGTCATGAGCGAAGCCGAAGCCCGCAGCCGCCGGAACCACCCCAGCAACTGGCACCGCCGCCGCCGGGAAGCACGGGAAGCACGGGAAACCGAAGAACGCGAGCCCGGGAGCCGCTGAATGGGCTGGAACAACCCACCCGTCCGCTGGAAGGACCTCGCCCGCACCCTCGCCGGCGGGGTGCCTCCCGGCGACCACGGCGACAGCCCCGCCTGGGGCCGCCGCCGCGAGACCTACCAGCGTCCCGGTGACCTCCCCGCCCGGCGCAACGACGACGGCGGCGAGGCCGTCCGCGTCCCCTACGCCGAGTTGCACTGCCACTCCAACTTCAGCTTCCTCGACGGCGCCAGCCACCCCGAAGAGCTCGTCGAGGAAGCCGCGCGCCTGGAGCTGGACGCCATCGCCCTCACCGACCACGACGGCATGTACGGCGTCGTCCGCTTCGCCGAGGCCGCGCGGGAACTGGGCGTCAACACCGTCTTCGGCACCGAGCTCAGCTTCGGCCTCCGAACCCCGCAGAACGGCGTCGCCGACCCCGAAGGCGAGCACCTCCTGCTGCTCGCCCGCGGCGACCAGGGCTACCGGGCCCTCTGCCGCGCCATCACCGCCGGCCAGATCCACGAGGACGCCGAAAAGGGCCGGCCCAGTTACGACCTCGGTGCGGTCGCCGAGGAGGTCGCCGGGCAGTGCGTGGTCCTGACGGGCTGCCGCAAAGGCGCGGTGCGCTCCGCCCTCGTCACGCACGGCCCGGCGGCCGCCGCGGAGAAACTGAAGGAACTCGTCGATCGGTTCGGGCAGGACAACGTCTACGTCGAGCTCACCGACCACCGCCAGCCGCTCGACAGCACGCACAACGACGTCCTGACGAAGCTCGCCGGCGAACTGGGCCTCCCGACCGTCGCCACCACCGCCGCGCACTACGCCCGGCCGGAACGCGCCCCGCTCGCCGACGCGCTCGCCGCGATCCGCGCCCGCCGCGGCATCGACGAGCTCGAAGGCTGGCTGCCCGCGGCCGGCACCGCATTCCTCCGCAGCGGCGCCGAAATGGACGTCCTGTTCAGGCGCTACCCCGGCGCCGTCCGCCGGAGTGCGTTGCTGGGCATGGAATGCGCCTTCCCGCTCAAGCTGATCGCCCCGAAACTGCCGCCCTTCGACGTTCCGGGTGGGGAAACCGAAGCGGTCTACCTCAGAAAGCTGACCGAGGAAGGGGTGAAGGAGCGCTTCGCAGGAAAGCCGCACGAGGAAAAGGCGAAAGCACAGGTCGAGCACGAGCTGGAGATCATCGAGAAGCTGGGCTTCCCCGGGTACTTCCTGATCGTCTGGGACATCGTCACCTTCTGCCGCAAGAACGACATCCTCTGCCAGGGCCGGGGTTCGGCCGCGAACTCGGCCGTCTGCTACGCGCTCGGCATCACGAAGGTCGACTCGGTGGCCAACAAGCTGCTCTTCGAGCGCTTCCTCGCCCCGGACCGCGACGGCTACCCGGACATCGACCTCGACATCGAGTCCGACCGCCGCGAGGAGGCCATCCAGTACGTCTTCGAGAAGCACGGCCGCCTGAGAACCGCGCAGGTCGCGAACGTGATCACCTACCGAGCCCGGTCGGCGGTCCGCGACGCCGCGCGGGCGCTGGGCTACTCGCCCGGCCAGCAGGACGCCTGGAGCAAGCAGATCGACCGCTGGGGGTCGTTGCGCAGCACCGAAAAGGACCACGACCACGACATCCCGGACGAGGTCGTGCAGCTCGCCTTCGCCCTCGAGGACTTCCCGCGCCACCTGGGCATCCACTCCGGCGGGATGGTCATGTGCCACGAGCCGGTGAGCCAGGTCGTGCCGGTGGAGTGGGCGAGGATGGCCGACCGCAGCGTCATCCAGTGGGAGAAGGAGGACTGCGCGGCCGCCGGGCTCGTCAAGTTCGACCTGCTCGGCCTCGGCATGCTCTCGGCGCTGCACTACATGCTCGACCTCGTCGAGGAGTACAAGGGCGAGAAGATCGACCTCGCCGAGCTGGACCTCACCGACCAGAACATCTACGGCATGCTTTGCCGCGCCGACGCGATCGGCGTGTTCCAGGTCGAAAGCCGCGCACA
The DNA here is from genome assembly GCF_040682155.1 of Amycolatopsis sp. NPDC051371. Lineage (NCBI taxonomy): Bacteria > Bacillati > Actinomycetota > Actinomycetes > Pseudonocardiales > Pseudonocardiaceae > Amycolatopsis > Amycolatopsis sp. NPDC051371. Next base: position 101,773 of record NZ_JBFBAG010000036.1, on the reverse strand, counting down.
GCTGGCCACCTTGCCCCGGCTCAAGCCGGACAAGTTCTACGACCTCGCCGTCGAAGTCGCGCTGATCCGGCCCGGCCCGATCCAGGGCGGTTCGGTGCACCCGTACATCCGCCGCAAGCAGGGGATCGAGGAGTGGGACTACGACCACCCGCTGCTGGCGACGGCCCTGGAGAAGACCCTCGGCGTGCCGCTGTTCCAGGAGCAGATGATGCAGATCGCGCTGGACGTCGCGAACTTCACCGCGGCGGAGGCCGACCAGCTGCGGCACGCGATGGGGTCGAAGCGCTCGGACCGGAAGATGGACAGGCTGCGTCAGCGGTTCCTCGAGGGCGCCGCCACGAACGGCGTCGAAGCGGAGCTGGCCGAGAAGATCTTCCTGAAGCTCAAGGCGTTCGCGAACTTCGGCTTCCCGGAGAGCCACGCGCTGAGCTTCGCGCACCTCGTGTTTTCGAGCGCCTACTTCAAGTACTACCACCCGGACGCGTTCCTGGCGGGCCTGCTGCGCGCGCAGCCGATGGGCTTCTACTCGCCGCAGTCGCTGGTCGCCGACGCGCGGCGCCACGGCGTCACCGTGCACGGCCCGGACATCAACCGCAGCCTGCCGCACGCGACGCTGGAACCGGTGCCGGACAACGGACACGCGGTGCGCACCGGGCTGAGCACCGTGCGGATGATCGGCGAGGAGGTCGCCAAGGGGATCGTCTCCGAAAGACAGGCGAACGGCGACTTCACCGACATGGCCGACGTCGCCCGTCGCGTGCGGCTGAAGACCCCGCAGATCGAGGCGCTTGCCACGGCCGGTGCGTTCGCCGGGTTCGGCGGTGACCGCCGGCAGGCGCTGTGGACCGCGGGTGCCGTCGCCGGGGAACGCCCGGAGAAGCTGCCGGGCCTGGTCGGTACGCAGGCTCCGGTGCTGCCCGGGATGGACGGCCTCGACCTCGCGGCGGCGGACGTCTGGGCCACCGGGGTGTCGCCGGACAGCTACCCGACCGAGTTCATCCGCGACCGCCTCGACGAGCTCGGCGTCGTCCCGGCGAACGGCCTGGCCGGCCTCGAAGACGGCGCGCGCGTGCTGATCGGCGGGGCCGTCACGCACCGCCAGCGCCCGGCGACCGCGGGCGGTGTCACCTTCCTCAACATCGAGGACGAGACGGGGATGATCAACGTGATCTGCACGCTCGGCCTGTGGCAGCGCTACCACCGCGTCGCGCGCGCGAGCCCGGCGCTGCTGATCCGCGGGGTGGTGGAGAAGGCCGACGGCGTGGTCAGCGTCCTCGCCGACCGCGTCGAGGCACTGCCGATGCGGATCAAGGCGAAGTCGCGGGACTTCAGGTGAGCGGGCGCCGCACGATCGTGACGATCTCCGGGCTGTCGGCGGTCACCGGCGAACGGTCCCAGTAGCCGTACTGCTCGTCGACGACCAGCCCGGCCTCGTCGATGAACTCGTTCAGGGAAGGCACATCGAGGAAGCGAAGTGTGCTTTCGCTGTACCGCGGCGCGTCCCAGTCCGGGCTTTCATACGTCGTCGTGAAGCTGACGTACCCGTTCTCGAACGGTCCGGCGTCGTTCCACGACCGCACTTCGCCGGCTTCCCAGACGTTCGACGGCGTCCAGCGTTCCCAGGCACGTCTCGCCGGGTTGCGGGTGTCGAAGCCGAACCGGCCGCCGGGTTTCAGGGCACGTCGGATCGCCGCGAACGCCGTCCGCAGCTCCTCGTCGGTGAGCAGCACCTGGAACGCGTGCCCGGTCATCACGGCGAAGTCGAACTCGCCGTCCCAGGCGGCGGTCGACAAGTCGCCGTGGACCCACTCGACGTCGTCCCGGCGGCGGGCCTGGAGGAGCATGCCCTCGGCGGGTCGAGGCCGACGAGCCGTCCGCTGTGGCCGGACTCGCGTGCCCAGTGCAGCAGGGAACCGGTGCCGCAGCCGACGTCCAGCACCGACTCCGCCGTCATGATCATCGGCAGGTAGAACGCGAAGTCGCCGCTGCTCTCCCGCGGGTTCATCACGTCGTAGAGCGAGGCGAGATACGGGTCGACGTAGTCGTGGTCGGGCACGGCGTCACCGTAGTGAGCGGGCCGCGAAAGATCACCCGGTTTTCGGCTCGAGGCCCAGCAGCTCCGGGTGGGCGGCCAGCTCCAGCCAATACGCGCCGGGGTCGGGCAGCAGCCGCCGCCGGTCGAGGTCCAGCAAGCCGGACACCGACGACACGGAAGCGACCAACGTGCCGTCCGGCGCGTGGAATTCCTGAACCACGTGGGAAGTCTTGCCCTCGCCCCACTCGAACGCGCAGCTGACCGAGACCTCGCTGCCCGGGACGAGCTCGCGGTGGAACCGCACGGTCGTCTCCAGGTTCACCGGGCCGATCCGGCGCGCGGCCAGCTCGGCCGGGTCGATGCCCGCGGCCCGCACGCACACCCAGCGCGCGTGGTCGGCGTAGGCGAGGTAGGCCGGGCCGCGGACGTGGCCGTTGACGTCGAGGTCGTCAGCGCGCACCGCGATGGTGACTCGGAACATGCGGACGATCGTGGCGCGCGGACCCAGGTGCCGTCTGGAACTTTTCGGCCACGCGCACGAGTGCCGCGGGGGAGGAGCCGGACAGGCGGCGGCATTCGCGGCCGAGGTGGGACTGGTCGGCGTACCCGAGCCCGGCGGCGACGCCGGCCAGCGACGTCCGCCCGGCGGCCAGGGGTTCGAGCAGGCCCAGGAACCGCTGGAACCGCCGGACGCGCTGCAGTTGCTTCGGCCCGGCGCCGACGGCGTGGACGAAGTGCCGCCGCAACGCGCGTTCGCTGATTCCCACGGCGACATCGGACGTCCGCGTGGTCGCGCCGAGGGCCTGAACGGCAGCCAGCACCCGTCGGCCCGGCGACGCGCTTCGCCGGGCGACGAGCGTTTCGAGGATCCCGCGCTGGACCTCGGGATCGTCGGTCGTCGCCAAGTCCTCTTCGGCGCGCCGGGCGTCCGCGCCCCAGAGGTCGCTCAGCCGGGTCGCGCCCGCGGGCAGCTCCGGCATGGACGTCCCGAGCACGGCGGCCGCGGCCCCGCACCGCAGCCGCACGCCGACCCGCGACGCTTCGGCAGGCACCCACAGCCGCAGGGGAGCGCCGACGGTGACGACGACGGTGAGCGCGTCACCGTCCCAGACGAGGTCCGCGCAGCCGTCCGGGAGCACGCGCAGCGGCCGCGCCCAGCCGGTGCGTCCGTGCCAGCCGCAGGCGAGCACGGCCTCGAGCCCGGGCGGCGGCGGGACTTCGCGGTACACCGACCGCGCCGCCATCGGCCGCAGGGGGATTCCCATGGAGCCAGTATGCAGCGGTCAGGATCTGACCTATTTCGATCTTACGGTCGAAGCCACACCTACCGAGGAGGAAACATGGTTCCCGAGGGCTACACGACGGTCACGCCGTGGATCATCGGCCACGACACCGCCGGATTGCTCGACTTCCTGAAGCGGGCCTTCGGTGCCGAAGAGCTCGGCCGCGTCGTCGGGGAGGACGGGAAGATCGGCCACGCGGAAGTCCGCATCGGCGACGCGGTCGTGATGGCGTTCGACTCGCCGGACGACTGGGCCGCCACTCCCGCCTTCCTGCGGCTTTACGTGCCGGACAGCGAAGAAACGCAGCGACGCGCGATCGAAGCGGGGGCGACCGAGGTGACTCGCCAGACGGTGCTGTTCTTCGGCGACCGCGTCGGGCGCGTGCGTGATCCCTTCGGCAACCTGTGGTGGATCCAGACGCGCCTGGAGAACCTGGACGAGGCCGAGATGACGCGCCGCGCGCAACTGCCCGAGTACATCGAGGCGATGAACTACGTCCAGGGTGCGAAGCTCTGATCACCGGTGTGGCACCCTGGGGCCCGTGCTGGAGACGGGGGAGGACTACCGCGAAGCGGTGTTGTCCGGGCAGTGGTGGGAAAAGCGCCGGTTCACCGGGTGCGACTTCACCGGGGCGGACCTGAGCGGGCTGCGCACGCGCGGCTGCACCTTCGACGACTGCCTGTTCGGCCGGGCCGATCTGTCGCGCTCCCGGCACGACGCGTCCGCGTTCCGCTCGTGCACCTTCGACCGCACGGTGCTCGTCGAAAGCCGCTGGACGTCGTGCTCGCTGCTCGGCTCGTCGTTCGCCGAGTGCGGGTTCGCCGGCATCGCCCTCACCGAGTGCGACCTCTCGCTGGCGTCGCTCGCGAAGGCGCGGCTGCGCAAGCTGGGCCTGTCCGGGCTGCGGCTGCGCGAAGCCAACCTGACCGAGGCCGATCTCGCCGGCGCCGATCTGCGCGGCAGCGACCTGACCGGCGCCCGTCTCCAAGCCGCGAAGCTCGACGGCGCGGACCTGCGCGGCGCGCGTCTCGATGCGAACGCCCTGGTACAGGCCGATCTGCGGGGAGCCGAGGTCGACGTCGAGACGGCCATCTCCTTCGCCGCCGCCCACGGGCTCGTCATCCGCTGAAACGCGAAGACCCCGGCAGCGCGCTGCCGGGGTCTTCGAACGGATCAGTCGATCGGGGGTTCGCCCGGGTCGAGCTCGATCAGGTCGCCCTCGGCGACGAGCTCCTCGATCGACGCCGGGAGCAGGTACGCCGACCCGCCGCCCGGCTGGTTGAACCACGGGATCGCGACGCCGGCCAGCGCCTCGAGCGGCCGCTGCACCCGGTAGACGTGGTACGGCCGGTTCACCCACTCGGGCACCAGCGACCGTTCGGCGAACGGCGTGCCCGCCGCGTACGTCAGGTTGCCGGTCGGGCCGCCGAAGCGGTCCAGCTCGCTGCCCGCGGGCAGCTCGCGCAGCTCCTTGCCGCGGAACAGCGTCAGCGGCGGCTCACCGGCCATCGGCCCGATCGGCCACTGCTGCTGGCCACCGCCACCCCCGCCGTTGACGGCCGGGCGGACCGGCTCCTCACGACGCGGCGGCGCGGGCGGGGCACCCAGCGGCGCCACCGGCGGGGCACCTTGCGGCACCGGGGCGGCCAGGACGGTCGGCGTGGACGGCGGTTCGCGCCGGGGCGGCGCGGGGGCCACCGGCGGCGGGCCGGCCTGCTGCTGAGCCACCGGGGGCCCGGCCGGGACCGGTCCGGCCGGGACCGGCACGGGCGGGGCGGGCTGGCGCGGCGGGGCCGGCGGCTCGTCGTCCTCCAGATCGCCGAACAGCTCCTCGGCGCTCGTGAACGCCGTCTGCTCCTGGGCGGGCACCGGCTCCGGCTTGCGGACCGGGTACGACCCGGTCGCGACCTCCGGCGACAGCGTCGCGACGACCCGCTGCGGCGCCGGTTCCGGCTCGGGTTCGGGCTCCGGTTCCGGTTCCGGGGCGGGCGGCTCCTCGGGCACGTGGCCCTCGGGGTTGAGCAGCAGCTTGCCGAGCATGAACGCGGCCGCGTCCTCGGCGTCGCCGAACACCGCGGGGTTGCTGAGCTTGCCGTCGTACCAGCCGACGCGCCAGCCGTCGTCGACCTCCTCGACGCTCCACCCGTGCTCGGCGGGCTCGCCCAGCTTGTAGCCGCTCTCGGGCACTTCGAGTTCGTCCAGCTTGGTCTGCAGGCCGGCGAGCACCGGGTGGTCCGGGGTTTCGCGGCGCAGCGCACGACGGCCCGAGCGGGGCGCGGGCTCGGGTTCGGGCGCCGTCGGCTCCGGCACCGGCAGCACGCCGGGCACGTCGGTCTGGGTGATCATGGTCGGCGGACCGGGGTCGAACGCGGACCGCCGGCCCCCGCCGCGCGACGCCTCGTCCGGCCGGGGCCGGCCCGGCGGGAAGGCCTCGGGCTCCGGCTGGAACGCCGCGTGCGCGGGCTCGTCCTCACCGGGCTGGATGGCCGCGTGCGCGGGCTCGTCCGCATCCGGCGGGAACGCCGCGTGCGCCGGCTCGTCGTCCCGGTGGAGACCGGTCTCGAACGCGGAGTGGGCGTCGTCCTCGCGGTGGGAGGCGGGCTCCGGTGCCTGCTCGTCGGCGAAGCCGCCCTCGGCCTCGTGCGAGGACCGGCTCACGCCGTCGTGCGGCTCTTCCTCGTGCCCGATCGGCTGGTCGGGGACGTACTCCGCGGTCTCCTCGAGGTCGGGCACCCGGCCCGGCTCCGGCGCGGTGCCGTTGGAGCCGGCGGCGTGCTCGGGGTGCTCGTACTCCTCCTCGCCGTAGGAGTCCTCCTCGGCGAAGCGGTCGTCGAACTCCTGGTCGTCGTAGCCCTCTTCGGCGAACTCGGCGCCTTCGGCGTAGGCGTGCTCCTCCGCCGGGGCCTCCGGCTCGGGGGCGTGCGCCGCCGCTTCCACCGGCGCGGGCGGCTCCTGGTGCTGCTGCGGCGGCACGACAGGCACCGCCGGGGCGACCATGGTCGGCGGCGGGCCCGCGGGCGCCTGCTGGGGCGGCGGACCCTGGGGAGGGGGCCCCTGAGGCGGCCCCGGCGGCGGTCCGACCGGGCGCTGCTGCTGCGGGGGCGGCTGGTTGCCCCGGGTCAGGTACGCGCCGGCGGCTTGCAGCGTCGGCTCGTCGATCGGCGGCAGCTTGAAGCCGACCGCGCGGACGTGCTCGACCAGGTCCGACTCGGGCGAAACGCCGTACTTGCGCAGGTAGAAGTTGACGGCGGCGGGCCAGATCCACTGGCCGTCGCTGTGGAACGCGACCGGGACGGTGGCCTCGGGCGTCGCGGCCAGCCGGTCGATGTCGTAGCCGCGCTCGGTGACGACCAGCGGCGCGTGGTCGAGGTACTCCAGCAGGCGGTCCTGCTCCTCGACCTCGAGGTCGGGGCGGTTGATCACCGGGCGGCCGGCGGGGCCGATCGTGTCGAAGATCCGGGCGATCCGGAAGTGCGGCCCCGGCTGCTCCGGGCCGAGCCCGGACATCCGCCGGATCAGCCACTCGGGCACGTTCTCCTCGGTGCGCGGGAACATCCGCAGCTCGTCCGAGTAGGCCTGCGGCGGCGGCGCGAGGTTCCACACCGGCTCGTCGCGGTTGTACTCGAGGTTGTAGCTGGACGGGTGGTCGAGCTGGTACCGCGCGTTGAACCACGTTCCGCGGCCGTCGCGGTACATGCCCCCGCGCAGCCTGCCGAAGAGGGTCGCGATGTCGTGGGTGGCGAGCCACTCGTGCACCGTGCCGTCTTCGGTGACGATCTCGCCGGTCAGCTCGTGGTACCTCCCGACGGCTCGGTATTCCGCCGAGACCTTGCGCCAGTCGCGCGGGGCGGCACGCAGCAAGGCAAGTCCGATCTGCTTGACCAGGGTGTCCTGCTCGGTCGCGTTCAGCTGCGTCGTCGGTTGTGCCACGGGGACATTTTGACTGTTCGCGCGCGCGAGTGCACCCCGCATGTGGGTTTTGCCGCTCGGCGACCCGGTGGCACCCGGTCTGACCTCGGGTGATGCGAGGTGCGGTAGATCACAGCTTGATCGCGGGCAGCGTCGCGAGTGGACCGTGTGGGGGTGACGATCACTCTACGGGCTGCGACCACCCGCGCCTGGAAGCGACGCGCGGGGGCCGCTTTGCCAGAATGGGCCCCGTGACGGCGAAGATTCTCGACGGCAAAGCCACCAAAAACGCCATTTTCGCGGAGCTCGAACCGCGCGTCGCGGCGCTGGCCGCGAAGGGGGTGACGCCGGGCCTGGGCACCGTCCTGGTCGGCGACGACCCGGGGTCGCACTCCTACGTGCGGATGAAGCACGCCGACAGCGGCAAGATCGGGATCAACTCGATCCGCCGCGACCTGCCGGCCGACATCTCCCAGGAGAAGCTCGAAGCCGTCATCGACGAGCTGAACGCCGACCCGGCGTGCCACGGCTACCTCGTCCAGCTGCCGCTGCCGAAGCACCTCGACGCGAACCGCGTCCTCGAGCGCATCGACCCGGAGAAGGACGCCGACGGCCTCGCCCCGATCAGCCTGGGCCGCCTGGTGCTGGGCAAGCAGGGAGCGCTGCCCTGCACGCCGTACGGGATCGTCGAGCTGCTCAAGCGCCACGGCGTCGAGCTGAACGGCGCCCGCGTCACCGTGGTCGGCCGCGGCATCACCGTCGGCCGGACGCTGGGCCTGCTGCTGACCCGCCGCAGCGAGAACGCCACCGTGACCCTGTGCCACACCGGCACCCGCGACCTCGCCGCCGAGGTCCGCCGGGCGGACATCGTGGTCGCCGCGGCCGGCGTACCGGGGATCATCACGCCGGACATGGTCGCCCCGGGTGCCGCGGTGCTCGACGTCGGCGTGTCCCACGTGGACGGCAAGCTCACCGGCGATGTTCACCCGGACGTGGCCGAGGTGGCCGGCTGGATCTCGCCGAACCCCGGCGGGGTGGGGCCGATGACCCGGGCGATGCTCGTGAGCAACGTCGTCGAGGCGGCGGAGCGCTCGATCCAGGGTCTCCAGGGCTGATGACCATGACCGAGGACCGGCGGGACGTCCACGACCGCCGGCACCGGCAGTCCCGCTTCACCCAGCTCCCGCTGGCGGTGGTGCTGCTGGTCGTGGCCGTCGCCGCCCTGCGGATCGTCCAGTACCACTGGCGGGAGGGCGCGGCGCTGATCGGCGCCGCGCTCCTCCTCGCCGGGGTGCTGCGGGCGGTGCTGCCGACGGAGCGGGCCGGGCTGCTCGCGATCCGCGGCAAGGTCGTCGACATCGTGACCTACGCCGGGCTCGCGGCCGCCGTGCTCTACGTGGCCCTGACGATCATCGGCGGCCCGTTCAGCTCCTCCTGAACGCCGAAAAGCGCCACTTTCGGGGGAAGTGGCGCTTTTCGAGGCCTCTTAGGACGCCATCGCGAGCTCGCGTCGTTCGGCGCGGGCTTCACGGCGGTCCAAGGTGCCCGAGACGATCGCGAGCGTCAGCCCGAAGACCGCCAGGAGCGCGCCGACCCAGTTGGGGGCGACCAGGCCGAGGCCGCCCGCGATGACCAGGCCGCCGAGGTAGGCGCCGATCGAGTTGGCGATGTTGAACGCGGACTGGACGGCGGCCGACACCAGGGACGGAGTGCCGCCCGCCTTCTCCATGATCCGCGCCTGCATCATCGGGCCGATCATGAACCCGGCGACGCCGACGAAGAAGATCGTGATCGCCGCGCCGACCTTGCCCTGCGCGGTGATCGTGAAGATCCCGAGCACGCAGGCCAGCGACAGCAGCGCGGCGTACAGGCCCGGCATCAGCGCGCGGTCGGCCAGGCGGCCGCCGAGCAGGTTGCCGATCGTCATGCCGACCCCGGCCAGCGACAGCAGCAGGGTGACGTTCGACGGCGAGTAGCCGGCGACGTCGGTCAGCATCGGCGTGATGTAGGACAGGCAGGCGAAGACGCCGCCGAGCCCGAACGTGACGATCGCCAGCGCGAGGTGCACCTGCGGCCGCTTGAACGCGCCGAGTTCGCTGCGCAGCGAGGCCTCCGCGGGCCGGCCCTGGTGGGGCACCAGCTTCCCGATGGCCGCGGCGGCGACCAGGCCGATCACGGCGACGACGCCGAAGGTGGCGCGCCAGCCGACCTCCTGGCCCAGCAGCGTGCCCAGCGGCACGCCGATGACGTTGGCCAGGGTCAGCCCGAGGAACATCATCGACACGGCCTTCGCGCGCTGGCCGGGGCCGACGAGGCTGGAGGCGACGACCGCGCCGGCGCCGAAGAACGCGCCGTGGGGCAGCCCGGCCAGGAACCGGAACGCGACGCCGAACTCCTGGTTCGGGGAGAGCGCGAAGAGGGCGTTGCCCAGGGTGAACAGGCCCATCATGGCCAGCAGCATGGTCTTGCGCGGCAGCCGGACGGCGACCGCGGTGAGCAGGGGGGCGCCGACGACGACGCCGAGGGCGTAGGCGGTGATGAGGTAGCCGGCGGTCGGGATGTCGACGCCGAAGTCGGCGGCCGCCTGGGGCAGCACGCCCATCATGACGAACTCGGTGGTTCCGATGCCGAAAGCTCCGATGGCGAGCGCGAGCAGCGCGACGGGCACGGCACTCCTTCCAGGGTTGAGAAATCGATTACTTGGCCGATCTCGTGGTCGGGATCACTGGATCGGTTCAGTGAAGTTTCAAAGGAAAAGGCAGCCGCATGGCCCCAGCGCCGTGAGCTGCCTACGCCAGTCCAACCGACGGGAGGGGTGGTTGTCATCCCGGTATCCGGGTGACGATCCACACCGTAACGCCGTGATCAGCGCGGAGCGGCCAGAACGCCGGCCAGCAGGCCCGGGAACAGGGTGTCGAGGTCGTTGCGGCGCAACGAGTTGAACCGGGTCGTCCCCTCCTGGCGGCCGGCGACGACGCCGGCCTGGCGCAGGATGCTCAGGTGGTGGGTGATTGTGGACTTGGTCACCGGCACGGTCAGCCCGCCGCACGCGATCTCGTGGTCCGCGGCCGCGAGCTGGCGCACGATTCCCAGGCGCACCGGGTCGGCGAGGGCGCGGAGCACACCTTCGACGGTGATCTCGTCCAGCGTCGGGTGGACGATCGGCGGCAGCGTGACGGTCTTGGCCATGAGTCCATTGTACGACGCCGATCGAAATTGTCGGACCCGCGTAGTACGGTAGTTGTCGAACTACGACGTTCGTCGAACCAATCACCCGCTCGCTTGGGGGACCCACCCATGTCCACACCCTCGTCCTCGAGGATTTCGGTGCTGGCCTTCGGCGCGTTCGGCGTCGGGACCAGCGGCTACATCGTCGCCGGGCTGCTGCCGGCGCTGACCGGCGAGCTGCACGTCTCGGCCACCGCCGCGGCGCAGCTCGTCACGGCCTTCGCCATCGCGTACGCGATCGGCTCGCCGCTCTTCGCCGCCGTCACCGGCACCTGGGAGCGCCGGACGCTGCTGGTCGCCGCGTTGGTCGTCACCGCCGCCGGCAACCTGTTCGCCGCGCTCGCGCCCGGCTACGGCACGCTCCTGCTGGCCCGGGTGGTGACCGCGATCGGCGCCGCGGTGTTCACCCCGGCGGCCAGTGCCGTCGCGGCCGAGCTGAGCAGCCCCGACCGCCGCGGTCGCGCGATCGCGCTGGTGTTCGGCGGCCTGACCGTCGCGCTCATCTTCGGCGTGCCACTGGGCAGCCTGATCTCGCAGCACCTCGGCTACCGCACGGCGTTCGCGCTGGTCGCCGCGTTCTCGCTGGCGAGCGCGCTGGCCGTGCGGGCGGCGCTGCCGTCGGTCGCCGCGCCACCGCGGGTGAGCCTGGCCGAGCGGTTCGCCGCGGGCCGCGACCCGCGGGTGCTCGTCATGCTGGCCGTGACGGTGCTCGGATGCCTCGCCGCGTTCATGGTCTACACGTTCGTGTCCCCGCTGCTGGCCGCGACCGCCGGCCTCCACGGGACGGCCGTCACGGTCTTGTTGTTCTGCTACGGCGTCGGCGGCGCGGTGGGCAACTTCGCGGGCGGCCGGGCGGCCGATCGCTGGGGTTCGCGCGCGCCGCTGCTCGTCGTGACGGCCGCGATCACCGTCGTCATGGCGCTGCTGCCGATCGCGGCGACGACGCCGGTCGCGGCGGGCGTCGCGCTGTTCGTCTGGGGCCTGGCGACGTGGTCGTTCAGCCCGCCGGTGCAGCACCGGCTGATCGAGCTGGCCCCGGGCCACGCGGGTCTGGTGCTCTCGCTCAACGCGTCGGCGATCTACCTCGGCGTCGGGCTGTCCGGTGTGGTCGGGGGCGCGGTGCTGACGTCCGGCGGACCGCTGGTGCTGCCCGAGGTCGCGGCGGCGCTGACCCTGGTCGCGCTGGTGCTCGTCGGCACGGCGTGGGGCCGCGTCCGCGCGCCGCGGGAAGAAGTCGCGGTGGGCTAGCCGTGGTGGGCCTGGACCTCGCAGTCGGGCCCGGGGTAGACGAGCGCCTCGTGCCCGTCGGCGAACCGCACCAGGTAGGGCGGGGCGCCGTCGGGCCCGCGGACTTCGAGGATCTCGCCGCGCTGTTCGGCCGACCCGACGGTACGGCCGTGTACCTGGATTTCGTCTCCCACTCCTGCGTGCATGACCATCGCCTCCGTGTCCAGGGTAGGAGCGCGGATGGTTCCGCGGTCCCGGCGAACGGGTTAGAATCGGGGCGTGAACGACGAAATCGGAGGCGCCGCGCCTCGGCGCCGGTGAGCCCCGCGATCCGGGTCCGTACGCCCCGCGAGCTGCGGAAGTCCCGGCGGACCAAGGCACATCCCTGTTGGGTCCACCTGGTGGCCGCCCCCCTCTGGCCGTTGCACGGCGCGAACCTCGGCACGCTCTTACGGACTTGTGACGCGGTGGGCGCGTGCCTCGCGGTGCCGCGCTTCCCCTGGGTGCCCGAGGCGCTACGGCGCGGAAACACGTTGCGGCGCCCGGCATGCGTCCACTGGGTGCACGACCCGCCGGGCTGGCTGGCCCGCGAACGGGCGGTCGGCACGCGGGTGGTCGGCGTCGAGCTGGCGGAGGAAGCGGTGCGGCTGGGAGACCTCCCGGCCGCCCGCGGCCGCACGATCGCCGTGCTCGGCCACGAGCAGACGGGGATCCCGCCGGAAGCCCTCGACTTTCTCGACACCGTCGTCGAAATCCCGATGGTGGGCACCGGCGCGAGTCTCAACGTCGCGGTGGCGGGGAGCCTGGTCCTGTACAAACTCGCCGGCCTGCTGTGAGACTCGGTCCTGAGTGGACGGTGCCTTAGCTCGACGCGGCCGCCGCCTTGGCGGCCTTCTTGAACGCGCGGACCTGGGCCAGCGTCTCGGCGCTCGTGACGTCGGCGATCGACCGGCGCGAGCCGCGGTCGCCGTACGCTCCGGCCGCCTCGCGCCAGCCCTTCGGCTGGACGCCGCGCTGCTTGCCCAGCAGGGCCAGGAAGATCTTCGCCTTCTGCTCGCCGAACCCGGGCAACGCCCGCAGCCGCTTGAGGACTTCCGGGCCGTCGGGCTTCGGGCGGCCGTCGAGCCAGAGCCCCTCGGTCCGGCCGTCGTAGTTCTCGATGATGTGCTCCGCGAGCGCGTGGACGCGGCGGGCCATCGAGCCGCCGTAGCGGTGGATGGCCGGCGGCACCACGCACATCTCGACGAACTCCTCGACGTCGGTCGCGGCGATCTTCGCGAGAGCGAAGCCGTCCATGCGATCGGCGATCTTCCGCGGACCGGCGAACGCGTGCTCCATCGGGTACTGCTGGTCGAGGAGCATGCCGACGAGCAGGGCGAACGGGTCGTCGTTGAGCAGCTTGTCGGCGGCCGGGTCGCCGGTCAGGTGCAGTTCGCGCAGCATGCGGTCATCTTGACACAACGGGGCTCATCGAGTTCTCGAGTAGCGCGACGGCGTCGTGCCCAGGTACCGCTTGAAGTGCCGCGTCAGGTGGGCCTGGTCGGTGAACCCGGCGACGGCGGCGACCTCCGCGGCCGGCGAACCGTCGAGCAGCAGCCGGCGCGCCTGGTCGACGCGGCGGCCGGTCAGGTAGCGGTGCGGCGGCAGGCCGAACCGCGCCCCGAAGCAGCGGACGAGGTGCGCCGGGTGCGCGCCGAGCGTCTCGCCGGCTTCGGCCAGCGTCAGCGCTTCGGGCAGCTTCGCGTCGAGGAGGTCCCGCAGGTCGTCCGCGAGGCCGCGCTTCGGCGCGTGGGTCTCCGGCCGTCCGAGGTGGACGCGCAGCCGCTCGGCGACCAGTGCGAGCCGGCTTTCCGCCTCGAGCGCGTCGCCCGGCTCGGCCAGCGACGCGTGCAGCTGGTGGATCCGCGTGCGCAGCAGCCCGTCCGCGACGCTCGGCTGGTCGACCGCCGCGCCCACGAGGTCCTCGCCCAGCACCGACGTCTCCAGGTAGAGCACACGCTTGCGGAAGCCGTGGCTGGTCGCGGCGCGCCCGTCGTGCGCGACGTTCGGCGGCAGCAGCGTCACGGCCGGCCCGAGGGCGCCGTGGTGGTGGCGGTCGAGGTCGTAGCGGATGACGCCGTCGTCGACGATCAGCAGCGTCCACGTGTCGTGCGTGTGCAGCGGGTAGGCGTGCGTGATGAAGCGCGCGTGGAAGACCTCGGCGATCCCCGGGACCGCCGGCCGCCAAGCCGAGACGCGCGCCTCCATGTCAAGAACGTACAAGACGCGGGCGTGGCCGGCGGGCGAGTCTTTCCGCATGAGTTCCTTCGACACGAAGATCGCCGTCCTGCTGCGCGACGACCTGGCGTCCTGGCAGCGGCTCAACGTCACCGCGTTCCTGGTGAGCGGAATCGCCCACGTGACGCCGGAGCTGATGGGCGCCCCTTACGAGGATGCCGACGGCACGGAGTACCTGCCGATGTTCGGCCAGCCGGTGCTGGTCTTCTCGGGCACGGGAGACGTCCTGACGGCGGCGCACACCCGCGCGCTCGGCCGCGGCCTCCGGATCTCGATCTTCACCGACGAGCTGTTCCACACCGGCAACGACGTGGACAACCGGGCGGCGGTCCGCGCGGTGCCGGGGGAGAAGCTGGCGCTGGCCGGGCTGGCGGTGCACGGCCCGAAGAACGCGGTGGACAAGATCCTCAAGGGCGCTTCATTGCACCGTTGAGACCTATCCCCCGCTCCCTCCGCGCGGCAGCATGATCGTGATGCCGCACCAGGCGGCCTCGGGATGGGGAGGTTCCGTGAATTCACTTCGTCGCGCCTGCGTGGTCCTGTCGGCGGCGGCCGGGCTGGGCTTGGCGCTCGTGCCGGTCGCGTCGGCGGACCCGGTGCGGACGGTCGACTACACCTCGGAAGACGGCGCTCGGCCGCTGCAGGGCAGCGCCCACTACGCGGCGCCGGGCGACGAAATCGCCGTCTGGGAGTACAACGGCGTGCTGAAGATCGACGTCCAGTCGGGGCTGAAGGACCTGCGCGTCGAGCTGAGCGCCCCGGCGGGGGAGACCCTGCACCCCGGCACGTACACCGGCGCGCGGTTCCGCGGCCAGAGCGACCCGGCGCCGACGACCCCGGGGATCTTCGTGGTCAGCGGAAACTTCGGCTGCGGCGACCCGTACGCGGACTTCACGATCGACCGCCTCGACGCGACCGGCGTGGACGTCACCTTCGTCCAGCACTGCGACTCTCCGGACGGCCCGGCCACCCGCGGCGAGGTCCACTTCACGGCCTGAGCCGCTCCACCGGCGGCAGCGTCCCGTCAGTCACCCAGGCGACCCAGTCGGCGGGCCGGAACACGCAGTTCCCTGATCGCACCTGGCTCGCGTGTTCGCCGAGCAGTTGCACAGCGCGCCAAAGCTCGTCGTCGGCGTCGTGGCGCTCGAAGGTGACGCGGTTCGCGCCGGTCGCGCAGAAGACCCCGGTGCGAGAGGTCGTCAGCCGGTCCCGGCGCTGGAGAAACCAGCCGTCGGGATCGGCGGGCGTGCCCGCGTCGCCGCCGTAGGTGCGCCAGACCACGTCGGGACCGAGCGTCGGGATCTCGGCGAGGTCGAAGGTGCAAGCGTTTGCGGAGGGTGCGGGCAGCACCGGCCGCCGCTCGGTCCGTAGCAGGGTCAGCTCGAATGCGGCCGCCGTCACCCGGATCCGCAGGGGCGCGAAGAACTCGATCGTGCCGAGGCCGTCGCGCTCCGACCACGACGGTTCTTCCACCGTGTGATCCGCGCTCGGTGGCTCCGCCATTTCGAGGTCGGCGGGATCGGCCGACAGCTCGAAGACCTCGACGACGGAGACCTCACCCGGCACCCGCCGGTACTCCGCGTACGCCTCCAGGCGCAGCGAAACCCGGCTGCCGTCCGTGGTGACCCGCGTCAGGTGGCCGTCGGCAAAGCGCTCCAGGTTCACGGGGCCGTCGCGTGCACCAGGAAGACGCTCCGCACCCGGTCCCCGTCGTCGACCGTGAACGTCCGCGCCGCGGCGTCCACGAACCCCGCCGCCGACGCCAGCGCCGCGGCTCCGCCCTCGTCGAGCGGGAACGACAAGTCCGGCGGCACGAACGGCGCGAACGGCCCCGACGGCTTGAACCGCGTCCCCGACACCACCGAAAACGCCAGCCGCCCGCCGGGCCGGAGCACCCGCAGCCAGTCGGCGAACGCGACCGCCCCCAGGAAGTGCAGCGAGGACGCGCACAGGACCACGTCGGCCGACCCGTCGTCGGCCGGCATCGGCACCGCCGGTCCGACCTGCCACGTGATCAACCCTGCCGGGTCCGACGAAGCGGCCTTCGCCGAAGCCTGCTCGACCATCGCCGGCGAAAGGTCGACAGCCAGCACGCGTCCCGGCTTCAGCCGCAACGCCGCGTACGCCGCGAAGCCCGTCCCCGTGGCGACGTCCAGCACGAGCGCCGGCCCGGAAGGCAGCGGCGCGACCAGCGCGTCCGCCACCTGGGCGTGGAAGGTGTCTTCGTCGTAGTGCTCGGCCGTGCCGTCGAAGAGGGCAGCCCGCGATGCGTCGTCCACGGACCCAACCTAGTCCGGCGGACCAGCGATTTTCAGCGGCCGGCGCCCCGCGAAGCCCAGGTCGATGCGGTGGTACCAGCCCAGCTCGTGATCACCCTCGAGCCAGCACAGCAGCACGTCGGTGCCGTCGAGCTCGGCCGGGAAATCCACCAGCAGCGGCGCGAACCCCCTGAGCTCGGCGCCGGTGTGCTGGACCGTCGTCATCAGGTCGTCGAGCCGGGCCTGCGCGGCCTTCCACTCGGGCAGCCCGCCGAGCTCGGTGGCCCGCCCGCCGGGGCGCAGCGACGCCGCGAGCTCGGCCGCGTCGGCCCGGACGCGCACCAGTTCGTCGAGGACCGGCCGCAGCTTCGCCAGTTCGTCGCGGGCTTCGGCGACGGTGAACAAACCCATCGGCCGATGATCCCACCGGCGCGGTTCAGGCCTCCCGGCGCCGCCGCACCAGCGCGTTGGCCAGCCCGCTGCCGACCAGCAGGAAACCCACGCCGAGCAGGCCGCCGATGAACAGGAAGTCCATGACGCCGTACGCGATGTCGCTCTTCGGCATCAGGTTCACCAGCCGGAAGCCCCAGTCGGGCACGGCCATCGCCGCGACGCCGGGCAGCACGCCGTAGATCAGCCCGCCCAGGATCGGGCCGACCGCCGACAGCGCGCCGAGCGACGCGACGACCAGCAGCAGGATCGCCCCGCCGGCCAGCAACGCGATGCCCAGCGAGTCGCGGTTGGTGCTCAGCGTCGCCTGGATCAGCTGCTGCTGGCGCAGCCCGCCCCAGCTCAGCAGGCCCAGCGCGACCGGCGTGAGCAGCAGCCCGCCCAGCGCGCTGACCAAGTGGGCGACGCCGCGGCGCGGCCGCTCGTCGAGCACGTCAGCGGTGTTTTCGGGGTCTTCGTAGTCCTCGTAATCGTCTTCGTACTCGGCGTACCGATGGGTCGACATGGCCGTCACCTCCCGCATGATGAGTTCACGGATGGCATCGTGCCTTGGTTCACCCGCCGGCGCGACGCTCGCTCGGCGAGCGGTCGGATCGGCTGACCGGCGGTTCCCGCCCCGTGAGCCTCGCCACAAACGGCGGGGGGAGACTTGATACCGGCCACTACTGGAACCATCCAGCTCGGTCAAGCAGTACGCTTGTACCGCTACCGGCGAGACGTATCGAAGAACGCGAAGATCCGCGGAAGGAGCACCGCTGCTCATGGCCAAGATCAAGGTCCAGGGCACCGTCGTCGAACTCGACGGCGATGAGATGACCCGCATTATCTGGCAGTTCATCAAGGACAAGCTGATCCACCCGTACCTGGACGTGAACCTGGACTACTACGACCTGGGCATCGAGGAGCGGGACCGCACCGACGACCAGGTCACGGTCGACTCCGCGAACGCGATCAAGAAGCACGGCGTCGGCGTCAAGTGCGCCACGATCACCCCGGACGAGGCGCGCGTCGAAGAGTTCGGCCTCAAGAAGATGTGGCTGTCCCCGAACGGGACGATCCGCAACATCCTCGGTGGCGTGATCTTCCGCGAGCCGATCGTCATCCAGAACATCCCGCGCCTGGTGCCGACGTGGACGAAGCCGATCATCATCGGCCGTCACGCCCACGGTGACCAGTACAAGGCGACCAACTTCAAGGTCCCCGGCCCGGGCACGCTGACCGTCAGCTACACCCCGGACGACGGCTCCGAGCCGATGGAGTTCGAGGTCGCGAAGTTCCCCGAGGGCGGCGGCGTCGCCATGGGGATGTACAACTTCAAGAAGTCCATCGAGGACTTCGCGCGCGCCTCGCTGCAGTACGGCCTCGACCGCGGCCTGCCGGTCTACCTCTCCACCAAGAACACCATCCTCAAGGCCTACGACGGCCAGTTCAAGGACGTGTTCGAGGAGATCTTCCAGGCCGAGTTCAAGGCCGACTTCGACGCCAAGGGCATCTCCTACGAGCACCGCCTGATCGACGACATGGTCGCGGCGGCGATGAAGTGGGAGGGCGGCTACGTCTGGGCGTGCAAGAACTACGACGGTGACGTCCAGTCCGACACGGTCGCGCAGGGCTTCGGCTCGCTCGGCCTGATGACGTCGGTGCTGCGCACGCCGGACGGCCGGACCGTCGAGGCCGAGGCCGCGCACGGCACGGTCACCCGGCACTACCGCCAGCACCAACAGGGCAAGCCGACGTCGACGAACCCGATCGCGTCGATCTACGCCTGGACCCGCGGCCTCGAGCACCGCGGCAAGCTGGACGGCAACCAGGAGCTGATCGGCTTCGCGAACAAGCTCGAAGAGGTCGTCGTCGAGACCGTCGAGAGCGGTCAGATGACGAAGGACCTGGCGCTGCTCATCAGCAAGGAGCAGCCGTTCCAGACGACCGAGGAGTTCCTCGCGACGCTGGACGACAACCTGGCGAAGAAGATCGCCCAGGGCTGAGCCGCTTTTTTCGAAGCCCCCTTCCCGGTTCGCCGGGAAGGGGGCTTCTTTTGTGCACGGTGTGTCACCGGAAGGTGATGCGGACTGGCGCCTCCGGGTGGTTGCTGCGTCCGGCGCTGTTGGTCTGGGTAAAGGATTGCCTACCCTTGGCGGGGGACGGGCTCGCGGTTGGAGGAAGGCATGTCGAAGAAGACTCTGATCATCTTGGGCGCCATCGTCCTGGTCATCGTCGTTTACGTGATGAACACGGACAAGCAGGCCTCGGGAGCTTCGGCCACCGGCTGCAAGGTCACCGTGACCGCGGACGTGCTCAACGCCCGCGAAACGGCCGACGGCAACGCGAAGGTCGTCGGCAAGTACCTGCGCGACGCCCAGTTCGACGCGCTGCCGGGCGTGCAGAACGGCTTCCGGAAGGTGGCCGACGACAAGTGGGTGGCCGCCGCGTTCACCGAGCCGGTTGCCGGGTCCGCCTGCTGAGTCCTCACACGCCGAGCAGGTCGGCCGCGAGCGTGATGACGCCGAAGGCCGCGGCCGACAGGCCCAGAGTGCGGGCGCGCTTCGGGTCGCGCTTCGCGGCGGCGCGCCAGTAGAGGCCGATGCCGATCGCCAGCATCAGCAGCTCGACGACGGCCGAGACGGCGGGCAGCCGCCAGAGCCCGAAGCCGAACGTGGGCAGATCTCCGGCGTTGCCGGGCAGGATCGGCAGGTCGGCGTGGTGCACGACGAGGTCGAGCAGCCAGTGCGAGAAGACGACGCCGCTCAAGATGAGGCCGGTTTCGCGGCCGAACCAGTGGCTCGCGACCAGGCCGAAGAGGGCGGCGAGGACAAGCGCGCCGACGAGCGAGTGCGTGTAGTCGGCGTGGATGACGCCGCCGCCGTAGCCCTCGCCGTCGACCGTTTCGATGCCGCTGAGGTAGAGCGGCACGAAGACGACGTCGAGCCAGGCGGTGGCGAGCATGAGCGTCCAGACGGGAATGGCCGGCCGGCCCGCCTTGACGGCGGCCGCGAGCCCGAAGTGCCCGGCGATCATCTGCGGGCCTCCGTCCAGGGGAAGCGGGCGTCGAGCACGCCGAGCCCGACGGTGAAGAGGAGGACGGCGAGGATGAAGCTCATGGTTTCTCCGCGTAGTTCGTGAGGCCTTGGACGAGCATGGATTTGAGGACTTCGAAGCTCTGGTCGACGTCTTCGGGGCGCCCGAAGCCACCGGACGCTTCGAGTCCGGCGAACCCGTGCGCGGCGGCGCGGATGCACCGGGTGGCGTGGACGGCCTGGACGTGGTCGAAGCCGAACGGCCTGAGCACGGCGAAGACGACCTCGGCGACGGCGTGGGTGGCCCGGCTCAGCTCGGTGTCCGCTTCGTCGGGCGCGGTCGCCAGGGCGTTGGTGCGGTGGGGATGGCGCCGCAGGTAGGCGCGGTAGGCGTCGGCGAGCGCTTCGACGGCGCCCGCGCCCTCGCGTCCGGTGGCGGCGGTCCTCAGTGCGTCGGCCATCTCCTGGACGACTCTGAGGTCGATGAGCCTGCGCAGGCCGGCGAGGTTTTTGACGTGCTTGTAGAGCGAGGGCGCGGCGACGTTCGCTCGGTCGGCGACCTTCGCGAGGGTCAGGGCTTCGGCGCCGGCTTCGTCGACGATCTTGAGGGCCAGGTCGACCACCGCTTCGGTGGTCAGTCCTGCTCTAGGGGACATCGGTTCGGCTACTTGGCATAGCTTTAAAGCTAATGGTCTTAGCTTGAGGCGTCAAGGCGCGGTTTTTGTCGGTGGTGGGTGCTAGAAGTGATCAGGTCGAAGTTCGCAGGTGAGCGGAGGGGAGGCGACGTCCCGGGGACGGACGACAACTGAATGCGGCACGGCTCGAGGCGGTGTCCGCGGGGTCTCCAGGGGGAGTTCCGCGGGCGTGGGGCGCCGAGGGTGTGCGGCGGCTCGGCGGGCCGGGGTGAGGACGCCTGGGGACCGCGCTCGGACGGGGGTCGGAGCGCGGGGGCGAGATTCCTCCGGACCCGCTGAGACGGCGAACGTGCGGCGGCGCAGCCGCTGCGCTCGGTCGGGCGAAGCTGTACAGCTACGCGGCGGCGCCCGGCGGCAGTGGCCGAGCGAAGCCGAGGCTTCTCCGGATGACGCCGGAGCGCGGTGAGCTCTCGTTGGCGCACGGCGGAGGCGGTTCGGAGTGCGCTTTCGTCCAGCTGCGCGGAGAGGGCTGGCTGCGTAAGCGAACGTGTCCGAGCCGAGCCGAGCCGAGCCGAGCCGAGCCGAGCCGAGCCGAGCCGAGTGAAGCTGAGCTAGGTGGGCCAAGTCTGAGTGCCGAGCCGGCGAGCCGAGCCTGGGCGGCCGTCAGAGCACGATGGTCAGGTCCTCTTCCGCGACCAGCACCTCACCGCCGAACTCTGCACGCGCCTCAGCGGCAGCCGCCGCGCGGTCGGTGCCGGGCCAGAAGTGGGTCAGCATGAGCCGGCGCGCTCCGGCTCGCTCGGCCCAGTGGCCCGCCTCCGCCGCGGTCATCAGAAACCGGGGCTCTCCCTCGGCCGGTGGGGTGCGGAGGGTGGCGTCGCAGATGAACAGGTCCGCGTCGCGCCCCAGCTCGGCCAACGCCGGCGACGGTCCCGTGTCCCCGGTGTACGCCACCGTGAGCCCGGGTGCCGTCAGCCGCACGCCGAAGTTCGGCAGGTAGTGCGGCAGCGGGTACGTCGTGAGCCGGAACGGTCCGACGTCGGCCGGTGCGCCGAGGTCGTGCACCTCGAACAGCTCCGCCGGGTGCGGCCGCGGCTCCATCGCCTCCAGGCGCCGGACCGTGCCGGGCGTGCAGTGCAACGGCAACCGCGGCGACCCACCACCCGTCTCGGCCGTGTAGTACCAAGCCCGCCCGAGCGCGCTCACGTCCGCGCAGTGGTCGGGGTGCTCGTGCGTCACCACCACGGCGTCGGGCAGCCCGTGCGCGAACAGGCGTGACGCAGCGCCGTACCCGAGGTCGAGGACGACGCGGAAACCTTTGTGCGACAACAAGAATCCCGCGCACGCTCGCCCGGGCTCCGGATACGCGCCGCAGCTGCCCAGCACCGTCAGCTCACCCATGCCCGGCAGTCTGGCAGAGCGGCCACCGATCCGGGGTACGTGAGCCGGTAGCGTGCGGTCCGTGCTGACCGTCTCCACCGTGAACGTCAACGGCCTCCGCGCCGCCGCCAAAAAAGGCTTCGTCGAGTGGCTCGCCGCCACGAAGGCCGACGTCGTCTGCTGCCAGGAGGTGCGCGCCACGGCGGAGCAGCTTCCCGCCGAGGTCGTCGAACCCGAAGGCTGGTTCGCGGTGCACGCCGCCGCCGCCGTCAAGGGGCGCAACGGCGTCGCCGTCTACAGCCGCGCCGAGCCCGAAGAGGTCCGGATCGGCTTCGGTGAGCCCGAGTTCGAGGACAGCGGCCGCTACCTCGAAGTCCACCTGACGAACGTCGTGGTCGCGAGCCTCTACCTCCCCAGCGGGGACGTCGGCACCGAGCGCCAGGACGAAAAAGAGCGCTTCATGGCCGCGTTCCTGCCCTACCTCGTCGAGCTCCGCGCCAAGGCCGCCGCGGCCGGGCGCGAGGTCGTCGTCGTGGGGGACTGGAACATCGCCTACGACACCGTCGACCTCAAGAACTGGCGCGGCAACCGCAAGAACTCCGGCTTCCTCCCCGAGGAACGCGCCTGGCTCGGCCGCGTCTACACCGAGGCCGGCTACGCTGACGTCCAGCGCCGCCTCGACCCCGAAGGCCCCGGCCCCTACACCTGGTGGTCCTACCGCGGCCAGGCCTTCGACAACGACTCCGGCTGGCGCATCGACTGCCAGCTCGCGACCCCGGGCCTCGCGGAGAAGGTCGTCGACGTCGTCGTCGAGCGCGCCGCCGCCTACGACCAGCGCTGGTCCGACCACGCGCCGGTCACCGCCACCTACGACATCTAGGCCGCGCGGGCCGCGCGCCAGGTCGCGCTGTCCACGAAGTGGTTGTCGAACCGGTCCTGTGACGCCAGGATCTCCGCCGGCGACGCCTCGCCCCGCCGGATCCGGTCGATCATCCGGAAGTATTCGAAGCGCTCGACGCCGGGTGTGAACACGATCAGCACGTCCGCGCCCGACCGCGAAGTCGCGCCGAAGGCGTGGTTCGTGTGCGGCGGCACGAACAGCATGTCGCCGGTCCGCACCGTCACGACGTCTTCGCCGTTCAGGACCTCCAGCTCCCCGTCCAGCATGAAGAACATCTCGGCCGACGAGGTGTGGAAGTGCGGCGTCGCGCCGTCGCGCCCGCGGCCCAGCGACGCGCGGTTCGTGCTCAGGTGCCCGCCGGTCTGGGAGACGTCCGCGAGCAGGGTCATCGTGTCGGGGGTCGAGCCGAGCTGCTCGGCTTCGTCGTGGCGTACCAGCAATGTCGTCATGCGAGAGATGGTTCCACGACTGATAGTTCGCTGTCAAACTATCGGGCAACGAATAGTGTTGGCGTCGAATAGAGTGGGCAGGGTGAGTGACGAAGACGCCGTCGACGCCGTCGTGTCGGCCTGGCACCGCGAACGCCCCGACCTCGACCTGACCGCGATCGGCGTGGCCGGCCGGATGGGCCGGCTCGCGCTCGTGCTGGGCCCGGCCCAGGAACGCGTGTTCGGCAAGTTCGGCCTGCAGCGCGGGGAGTTCGACGTCCTGGCGGCGCTGCGCCGGTCCGGGCCGCCCTACACGCTGATCCCGTCCGAGCTGTCCGCGACGCTGATGATGTCCCGCGCGGGCATGACGAGCCGCCTCGACCGGCTGGAGAAGGCCGGGTTCGTCGAGCGCGCGCTGGACCCGAACGACCGCCGCAGCTTCCGGATCCGCTTGACGGACAAGGGTTTCGACGCCGTTGACGCCGCGATGACCGAGCACACCGCGAACGTCTCCGAGCTGCTGTCGGGACTGTCCGGAAAGGAGCTCGGCCTGCTCGACGACGTCCTGCGCAAGCTCCTGGACCACCTGGATCCCCGGCCCTGACACCGAAAAGGGCCTCCCCAGCGGTGTGCCGGGAAGGCCCTTCTCGCCGCGCCCGGCTCAGCAGGACAGGTTGCTGCCCGTCGGAACCCCGAGGATCCCGGTGATCTGGGTGTACTTGTCGATCCGGCTCTGCACCTGCGCCGGGTTGCCGCCGTTGCACTCGATCGAGCCGTTGATGCTGCGGATGGTCTCGCCGAACCCGCGCTGGTTGACCATCGCGTCGTGCGGCGTCATCGTGCCCGGCCCGGTCTGGGTGTTCCAGTACCAGAGCCCGGTCTTCCACGCGACGGCCGCGTTCTGCTCGACCTGGTACGGATTGCCGAGCAGGTCGATGCCCAGCGCGTCGCCGGCGGCCTTGTAGTTGAAGTTCCAGCTCAGCTGGATCGGGCCGCGGCCGTAGTAGGCGGCCTGGCCGGCGGGACAGCCGTACGACTGGCTGGCGTCGCAGTAGTGCGGGTAGTTCGCGGTGTTCTGCTCGACGACGTAGACGAGGCCGCCGGTCTCGTGGTTGACGTTCGCCAGGAACGCCGCCGCTTCCTGCTTCTTCACCGTGTCGTCGCCGGTGTTGGCGAAGCCGGGGTAGGCCGACAGCGCGTCGGTCAGGCCGCTGTAGGTGTAGAAGCTGTTGCGGCTCGGGAAGATCTGGTTGAACTGGGCCTCGCTGACGATGAAGGAGGCGTCCGGCGCGGCGGACGCGGTGGTGGCCGGGAGCACGACGGCGGCGGCCGCCGCGGCGAGCGCGCTCACCGCCACGCCGGTGCGCTTCAAGAACCGGGTAATCGTCATTCGGGACTCCTCTTGATCACGCCGGTCGTGCGCGGTCCGACCGAGCCGAATGGGTTACACCAAGAGGTATAGACCAATCACTTTCGTGCTAATAGTTTTCCGAATAAGACTGCGCGATCGGAGCAGCGGGGACTGCGGCGAATGGCAGAGGGTGAGCCCGGATTGCGACGAACGAGTGAGGGTCAGTGGACAACCCTCGGTCATTCTCTACTTTGTGTAGGAGCGTTCCGCCTTCCGCAACACCCACTCGGGTGGCGGCGTGAACCTTGGGGGTGCCCGGATCGTGTTCCTGGTTGGGGGCTAGTCTCGGCCGCCGAGTCAGTCAGTACCCCAGGGTCTTGACACACTCGGTAGTTTTTTGACCAGCAGCACGCAGCGTCTCACTCGGATGGGTGAGCGTTTCGCTCGTCACTCGCGGGAGGCACTCCGGTGCGCAACCCAGGTCAAAGCCTGATGCGGTCCACGCTGCGCGGATTCCGCGCGGCCGCGGTGGTCGCGCTCGTCCCGGCCGCCTTGGTGCTGGCCGGCGGCGGGAACGCGTTCGCCGACGTCGTGACCGCGCAGGCGGACTCGGGCGCGGAGAGCTTCGGCGTGCTCGGCCCGGTCGGGCTGGTCGCGGTCGCGCTCGGCATCGTCGGCATGACGCTGGGTGTGCTGCGCCAGCGCCGGAAGGCCCGCATCGCCGAGGCCGCCCCGGCGGTTCCGGAAGCTCCGGGCCCGGTGACGGCCATGGCCGAAGCGGTCCTCGGCGAGCCCGACGCCACGCCGACCCGCCCGTTCCTCACGCAGCGCCCGCACGCCTGAGCCCGCTCGCGCCTCTGCCGCGACGCGGCGCCGGCCTGGGGCCCACACCGTGTCGACCCTCCTGATCACGCGAGTCGACCTCCCGGTCACGTGAGTTGCCCATCCGCGCGTCGCGGCTGGCGAGACCCTCCCGGTGCGGCGTCCTCGTCGGCGCCGTTCATCGCGTCCCGTCTTGGAAGAATCCCCAGCTTGGGCCCCCTCGGCACCCGCCGCGCGGCCCGGCCTGGAAGAATCCTCACGTGTCCGAAGAGCAGACCGTCGCAGCCGAACGCCGTCCGCGGGTCCTGTCCGGGATCCAGCCGACCGCCGACTCGTTCCACCTCGGCAACTACCTCGGCGCGCTGCGCCAGTGGGTGCGGCTGCAGGACACGCACGAGCCGTTCTACTGCGTGGTCGACCTGCACGCCATCACCGTCGAGCAGGACCCGAAGGTGCTGCGCCAGCGCACCCGCGTCTCGGCCGCCCAGTTGCTCGCCATCGGCATCGACCCGCGGCGCAGTGCCCTGTTCGTGCAGAGCCACGTCCCGGAGCACGCCCAGCTGAGCTGGGTCATGGAGTGCCAGACCGGGTTCGGCGAGGCCGGCCGGATGACGCAGTTCAAGGACAAGTCCGCGAAGCAGGGCTCCGACCGCTCCAGCGTCGGCCTGTTCACCTACCCGATCCTGCAGGCCGCGGACATCCTGCTCTACCAGGCCGACGCGGTCCCGGTCGGCGAGGACCAGCGCCAGCACCTGGAGCTGACGCGCGACCTCGCGCAGCGCTTCAACAACCGGCTGGGCAAGACGTTCGTCGTGCCCGAGCCGTACATCATCAAGGACACCGCGAAGATCTACGACCTCCAAGACCCGACGGCCAAGATGAGCAAGTCGGCCTCCAGCGCCAACGGGATCGTGGAACTGCTCGAGGACCCGAAGCGCTCGGCGAAGAAGATCCGCTCGGCGGTCACCGACACCGGCCGCGAGGTCAAGTTCGACACCGAGAACAAAGCGGGCGTCTCGAACCTGCTGTCCATCTACTCAGCGCTGACCGACCGGTCGATCGCGGACCTCGAAGCGGCGTACGAGGGCAAGGGCTACGGCGACCTGAAGAAGGACCTCGGCGAGGTGTTCGTCGAGTGGGTGACGCCGATCCAGGAGCGCGCGAAGTCCTATTTGGACGATGTGGCGGAGCTGGACAAGGTCCTGGCGGCGGGGGCGGAGCGGGCGCGCGACGTGGCGTCGAAGACGCTGGCCAAGACGTACCAGCGGATCGGATTCCTCCCGCCGGTACGGTGAAACTGATCCTGCTGAACGGCCCGCCGGGCAGCGGCAAGTCGACGCTCGCCCGGCGCTACGCCGACGCCCATCCGCCGGCGCTCGCACTGGACGTCGACCGCGTCCGCGCCATGATCGGCGGCCGGCGGGAGAACGCCGGTGAAGCCGGTCTGCTCGCACGCGACATCGCGGTGGCGGCGGCGCGCACGCACCTGAGCGCGGGCCACGACGTCGTGGTGCCGCAGCTGCTCGCCCGTCCGGGCTTCGCCGAGCGGCTCGAAGCGCTGGCCGCCGAGACCGGCGCCAGCTTCCACGAGATCGCGCTCCTGCCCGGCCTCGCGGAGACTCGCCGGCGCTTCGCCGGGCGCTGTTCGTCGGAGATCGAGACGGCGGAGCCGCTCACGGAGGAAGACCTGGCGGCGGCCTACGAGCGCGTGGCCGCCTACGCCGCGACGCGGCCGCGAGCGTCGATCCTGCGCGACGAGGATGCCTACCCGGCTCTCCTCGCATCCCTCACGTAGGCCGCTCGCGTTGCGGGAGTCACCGGGCGTGGTTAGCGTTTCACAGTGGCGAACGAAGAAGAGAAGGAAAAGCTCCTGCCGCGGCTGCGGCGGAAGTACCCGTGGCTCGATCACCTGATCCGGGCGAACGAGGCCTTCACCGAGCGGTACGGCAACCACTACGCCGCCGCGATCACCTACTTCAGCGTGCTGTCCGTCTTCCCGCTGTTCATGGTCGCGTTCGCCGTGGTCGGGCTGGTCGTCAACCACGACCAGACGATCATCACGAAGATCACCGACGGCATCAACAGCTCCGTGCCCGAGGGCCTGAAGGACCTCGTGAACGGCATCGTCAAGGGCGCGCTGGACTCCGGCGGCGGCATCGGGATCTTCGGCCTGCTCATCGCGCTCTACTCCGGCATCGGCTGGATGTCGAACCTCCGTGACGCGCTCACCGCGCAGTGGGGCCAGGAGAAGCAGGCGCAGCCGGTCGTCAAGCAGACGCTCAAGGACTTCGTCGCGCTCATCGGCCTCGGGGTCGCGCTGATCGTCTCCTTCGCGCTGACCGCGGTCGGCGGTGGTGTCGGGCAGTTCCTGCTCGAACTCGTCGGGCTCGAACACCAAACCTGGGCGATCTACCTGCTGCGGGCGGCGACGATCGTGCTCGGCCTGCTCGCCAACACGCTCGTCTTCCTCTGGGTGATCGCCCGGCTGCCACGCGAACGGGTCGAGCTTCGCAGCGCCGTCAAGGGCGCCGCGGTCGCCGCCGTCGGGTTCGTCATCCTGCAGCAGGTCGGCTCGATCTACCTGGCCAGCGTCACGAAGTCGCCGTCGGCCGCGCTGTTCGGGCCGGTCATCGGGCTGCTCGTGTTCGCGAACCTCGTCTCACGCTTCCTGCTGCTCATCACGGCGTGGACCGCGACGGCGAAGGAGAACCAGCGCACCGTCGTCGTGCCCCCGCCGCCGGTGCGGCTCGAGCAGAGCGTCACCGTGCAGCGCGGGCCGGGGCTCGGCGCCGTCGCGGGAGCGTTCAGCGCCGGCGCGCTGCTCGCGTGGCTGGGTGGCCGCCGCAAGCCTTGACAGCGAGCGGGTCGGTAAAGAAACTGAACCGGTAAGAAATCTGAACCGGAGGTTTCATGCTGGACGCCGCCCGCGAGTGTGCCGCCCTCGCCCGGACGCTCGCACCCGTCACCGAGCAACGCCGCGCGTTGCCCGCGGAGCTCGTCGCCAAGCTGACCGACGCCCAGCTCCTGCGCAGTGGCGTCCCCGGCTACCTGGGCGGACCCGAAGCGCCGCCCGCCGTCAGCCTCGAGACGGCGGAGACGGTCGCGCGCGGCGACGCCTCGGCCGGCTGGTGCGTTTCGATCGCCGTGACGAGCAGCCTGCTCTCCGCCTACGCCCCGCGAAAGTGCGCTGAAGAGGTCTTCGGTGACCCTCGGACGGTCGCCGCGGGAGTCTGGGCGCCGCGCGGGACGGGACAGCGCGTGGATGGCGGCTACATCGTGTCCGGTCGCTGGGCGTTCTGCAGCGGCATCCCGCACTGCGACTGGCTTTTCGCCGGGTTCGTGCACGAGAAGGCGTTGTACGTCGCCGCGTTGCCGAAGGCCGAGATCGAAGTGCTCGACACCTGGCACACGAACGGCCTGCGCGGCACCGGCAGCCACGACTGCGTGGCCGACGAGCTGTTCGTCCCCGAGCACCGCGTCTTCTCCGTGATGGGCGGCCCGCCCGCGGAAGCCGTCGCGCTGCACCGATTCCCGCTCTTCGGCTACTTCGCGCTGTCGGTCGCGGCGGCCGCGCTGGGCAACGCGCGCGGCGCGATCGACGACCTGGTCGAGCTCGCCTCGACGCGCAAGCCCCTCGGCTCGAGCCGATCGCTGGCCGAACGGTCGCAGACCCAGGCCGCCGTCGCGGAGGCCGAAGCCGCCCTGCGCGCGGCGCGACTGCTCTTCTACACGAGCATCGACGACGCGTGGCAGGCCGCACAGGGCACCGAACCGGTGCCGGACGCGCTCAAGCTGGGCCTGCGTCTGGCTGCCACGCACGTCACGCGCACCGCCGCGAAGGTCGCCGAAAGCATGTACGACCTGGGCGGCGGCGCGGCGATCTACGAGACTTCGCCGTTGCAGCGCCGCTTCCGCGACGCCCACACGGCGACCGCCCACTTCCAGGTCAACCCGGCCAGCTTCGAGCTGTCCGGCAAGCTGCTGCTGGGCGTCCCCGCCCGCACCGAACAGCTCTGAGGAGTCCCGTGCCCGTCAACGCCCAGTACCGCCTCGCCGCCCGCCCGGCCGCCGGGCTGCCGAAGGACACCGACTGGCAGTACACCGAAGAAGCCGTCCCGTCGCCCGGCGAGGGGGAGTTCCTCGTCGAGGTCCGCTACCTCTCGCTGGACCCCGCGATGCGCACGTGGATGAACGCCGGCCGGTCGTACGTGCCGCCGGTCGGAATCGGCGAGGTCATGCGCGCGGCCGGGATCGCCGAGGTCGTCGAGTCACGCCACCCGGGCTTCCGGGCCGGGCAGAGCGTGTTCGGCACCTTCGGGGTCCAGAACTTCGCCGTCTCGGACGGCAAGGGCGTCACGATCGTCGACACGTCGCTGGCCCCGGCGCCGACGTTCCTCGGCACGCTCGGGATCAGCGGGATCACCGCGTACTTCGGGCTGTTCGACGTCGGCAGGCCCGAGCCGGGCCAGACCGTCGTGGTGTCGGCCGCGGCCGGGTCCGTCGGCATCGTCGTCGGTCAGCTCGCCAAGATCCACGGCTGCCGCGTCGTCGGCATCGCCGGTGGTCCGGAGAAGTGCCGGACGCTGGTCGAGGAGTACGGCTTCGACGCCGCCGTCGACCACCGTGCCGGGAACGTCCGCCCCGATCTCAAGGAGCACGCGCCCGACGGCATCGACGTCTTCTTCGACAACGTCGGCGGTGACGTCCTCGAAGCAGCGCTGGCCCGGCTCGCGCGCGGGGCCCGAATCGTGCTCAGCGGCGCGGTTTCCCAGTACAACAGCACCGAAGGCCCGCGTGGCCCGGCCAACTACATGCTGCTGCTGGTGCGGCGCGCGTCGATGACCGGGTTCGTCTTCTCCGACTACGCCGAGCGCTACCCGGAGGCGATCGCGGCGCTGGCCGGCTGGCTGGGCGAAGGCAAGCTGAAGCCCCGCGAAGACGTCGTCGAAGGCGGGATCGCGAAGTTCCCGGAGACGCTGCTCAAGCTGTTTCGCGGCGAGAACACCGGCAAGCTGGTGCTGGCGCTGTGACCGACCTGCGGCACCGGTTCACGCACGACTCGGTCGGCCGGGCGCTCGACCTGGTCGGCGAGCGGTGGAGCCTGCTCATCCTGCGCGAGACGTTCTTCGGCGTGCGGCGCTACGGCGAGTTCGCGCGCAACCTGTCGATCCCGCGCCCGACGCTGTCCGCCCGGCTCAAGACGCTCGTCGAGGCGGGCGTGCTGGCGCGCGTCGAAGAGGTGCCGGAGCGCCCCGAGTACCACCTCACCCCGGCCGGGCGGGAGCTCTTCGGTGCTGTCGTCACGCTGATGCAGTGGGGGGACAAGCACCTCGCCGGTCCGGAGGGGCCGCCGATCCTGTTGCGGCACAAGGACTGCGGCGAGATCGCGGAAACATTCGTCGCGTGTGGACACTGCGGCGGCGCGATCGCCACCGGCACCGTGACGCCGGAGCCCGGCCCTGGGTTCCGCTAGTTCGAGGCCTTCTTGCGCTGGTTCCCGACCACGAACCCGCCGACGATGATGAGGAACACCACCAGCGTGATGATCCAGCCGGTGACGCCGAACGGGTCCTCCTTGGCGGCGGGCGACGCGGCCGAGGACGTCCCGCTGTTGCCGGTGCCGCCGTCGGCGGCCGCGGACGGGTCGCCGCTTTCGGGCGTGGTCACCGGGGCCTGGTAGCTGATCTGGCCGACCGGCACGGCGCGGTCGGCTTCCAGGGCGAAGCCGTAGTCGAGCAGCTTCGCCGCCTGGTCGACGACCTTCGTCGGCTTCTGCTCGGCCCGCAGCATGACGACCGCGAGCCGCTTGCCCTTCTGCTGCGCCGCGCCGACGTAGGTGTGGCGGGCGTCGTCGGTGAAGCCGGTCTTGCCGCCGAGGAAGCCGGGGTAGACGCCAAGCAGCTTGTTGTCGTTGTAGACCGGGATGGCCGGTTTGCCGCCGGTCCCCGGGATTTCGAAGTTCTTCGTCGAGACGACCTTCGCGAACTCCGGCTGCTTCATCGCGTAGTGGAAGATCAGGCTCAGGTCGTAGGCCGAGGTCGACATGCCCGGCCCGTCGAGCCCCGACGGCGTCGCGGCGCGCGTGTCGTGCGCGCCGATGCGGGCCGCCAGCGCGTTCATCTTGGCCACCGCGGCGTCGACCCCGCCGAGCGCGGTGGCGAACGCGTGCGCGACGTCGTTGCCCGAGTGCATCAGCAGGCCGTGCAGCAGCTGGTCGACGGTGTACTGGCCACCGGCGACGAGGCCGACGCAGGTGCACTCCTGCTCCGCGTCCTCCTTCGTCGCGACGATCACCTGCTGCGGGTTCAGCTGGGTGACGACGGCGAGCGCGAGCAGCGTCTTGATCAGCGACGCGGGCCGCTCGCGGGCGTGCGGGTCCTTCGCCGCGACGACCGCGCCGGTGTCGAGGTCCTGCACCACCCACGACGCCGCGGTGTTGCCGTCCGGCGGGTTGAGCGCGCCGTCCGGGGTGACCAGGCCGCACTCGGCCATCCGCGGGCCGCCGACCGGGACGGCGGGCACGGCCAGCGCCGGCGGGGCCTGCTTGCCGGGCGCGGGCCTCTCCGACGTGTCGACGGGGGCCGGCGGGGCCTGGCGGTTCGCACACTGGCCCTGCTGCGGCGCCGCGGCCGCGAGGACCGGGGTGCTCAGGGCCAGGAGGGCGGCGGCGAGCGTCGTCGTGAGGACCTTGAGCGACCGGGAGACAGCGGAGTGCACCCACGCAATCTAGCGCCGAGGCGCGGGTCGCATACTCAGGGGCATGCGCATTTCGCGAGGCACCTCGCTGTTCCTGCTGGCCTTCGGCGTGTGGTCGTGGATCATCTGGATCACTTTCGCCAAGAACCTGTGGGCGAGCGACCAGTCCTGGACGCCCGACGGCTCGCCCACCGCGTACTTCGTGGTGCACGCGGTGCTGACGGTCGTGTCGTTCGTCCTCGGGACGATCATCGGCGTGCTGGGCTGGCGCGGGGTGCGCTCCAAGGTCTCCTCCTGACTTTGGTCGGTGGCGCGCTCTCCGGGGCCGGTTTAGGTTGACGCCACTGACTCTGGAGGTGGAATGTCCCGTTTACGCCGAATAGCGGCTCCGCTCGTGCTGGCCGTCGGGGGCGGCCTGTTCGCCGCGGCGCCGGCCGCGGAGGCCGCGCCGGTCACCTGTGACACGACGAGCACGCCGTACACCTACGTGGTGACCTACCAGCCGGGCACGCGCGCGTCGGCGGTCGACAAGGAGCTGGCGGCCAAGTGCGGCACGAAGGTGGCGTACTACGGCGAGATCGGCGTCGCGATCGCCAGCTCGCGCAACGCGGACTTCCAGCAGAAGATCGGCGTCTACCGGGCGTATTCGGGCGGCAAGGACGTGGCTTCCCAGGGCGCTTCCGCTTCGGCTCGCTCGCTGGGCGCGGTGCGGACGCTGGAGGACACGCGTTCGACGGCGGCCGCGGGTGACCTGTCGGCGCAGCAGTGGGACATGAAGGCGATCCACGCACCCGAGGCGAACAAGAAGTACCAGGGCAGCTCTTCGGTGACCGTCGGCGTGCTCGACTCGGGCATCGACGCGACGCACCCGGCCCTGCACACGGCCGTCTCGCCATCCGCTTCGGCCGGCTGCATCACGGGCGCGCCCGATCTTTCGCCGGCGTCGTGGGCGCCGACGACGTCGGATCACGGGACGCACGTAGCGGGCACGATCGCGGGCAAGGACCCGGCGGCGGGCTTCACGGGCATCGCGCCGGGGGTGCGGCTGGCCTCGGTGAAGGTCGTCAACGACGACGGCTACATCTTCCCGGAGTCGGCGGTGTGCGGGTTCGTCTGGGCAGCCAAGCACGGCTTCCAGGTGACGAACAACAGCTACTACATCGACCCGGGCATGTTCTTCTGCTCGCGCGAGCCGGGCGACGCGGCGGCTTACGAGGCGGTCCGCCGCGCGATCGAGTACTCGACGCACCACGGGGTCCTGAACGTGTCGGCGGCGGGCAACTCGGGCTTCGACACGACTGATCAGACGACGGACCCGAACCGCCCGCACCCGGTGGACTCGTCGTGCGGCATCCTCCCGAAGGCGATCGACGGCGTGGTGACGGTGTCGTCGGTGGGCTACGCGGGCACGAAGTCGTCGTTCAGCAACTACGGCGAGATCGACGTGACAGCGCCTGGTGGGGACTTCTCGCAGACGCCGCCTGAGGGCGCCGGGCCGTCGTGCCCGCTGTCGACAACGGTGTTCGGCGGCCTGTACGGCTCGAAGTGCGGAACGTCGATGGCTTCACCGCACGCGGCGGGGGTTGCCGCTCTGCTGGCTTCACGCTTCCGCGGTCTGCCGCCGCAGCTGCTGGCGAAGGTCCTGACGGGCGAGGCCGACCCGGTGAAGTGCGCGTCGGCGGAGACGGAGTGCACGGGGCCGGCGAGGAACAACTCGTACTACGGCCACGGCCTGGTCAACGCCCTGGACGCGGTCCGCTGACGCAACACCCGACAAAATAGACGGGATGACCACCCAGCGACCCACCTCGAGAAGGTGAGAGGTCAGCGAGACGGGTGGTCATCCCAGAGCCTGCCCGTCCGGCGAGGACAGTCTTTGCTTGTTCTCCGGCGCCGAGAAAGCGGGTCCGACCTCCCCCACCCCTCCGGTCGGATTCTCAGCCGCCGCCCGGGTTTGTCAAGGCGGGAAAGCGTGCCTTGACAAACCCGGCCGCCGGCTGAAATGCAGCTTGGGACGAGGGGCGGGGGAGGTCTGGTGACCTCGTGGTCGGCTTGCTGCCGGCCGCCGGTTGCCTGCCCGCGCAGGACGAAAAGGGCCCCCGCTCAGCCGAGCGGGGGCCCTTCGTCGTCGAGAACGTCAGACGCGCTTGAAGAGCAGCGCTCGCTTCACTTCCTGGATCGCCTTCGTCACCTGGATGCCCCGGGGACAAGCGTCGGTGCAGTTGAACGTGGTCCGGCACCGCCAAACGCCCTCACCGTCGTTGAGGATGTCGAGCCGCTCCTCGGCCCCCTCGTCACGGGAGTCGAAGATGAACCGGTGCGCGTTCACGATCGCCGCGGGCCCGAAGTAAGACCCGTCGTTCCAATACACCGGGCAAGACGAAGTGCAGCAAGCGCAAAGGATGCACTTCGTCGTGTCGTCGAAGCGATCCCGATCAGCCTGGGACTGGATCC
Source organism: Amycolatopsis sp. NPDC051371 (assembly GCF_040682155.1). Lineage (NCBI taxonomy): Bacteria > Bacillati > Actinomycetota > Actinomycetes > Pseudonocardiales > Pseudonocardiaceae > Amycolatopsis > Amycolatopsis sp. NPDC051371. Next base: position 67,425 of record NZ_JBFBAG010000036.1, on the reverse strand, counting down.
GCTCCCGAGTCGGCTCGTTCCCGTACGTGATCAGGTACGGCTTGATCGCCCGGTAAGCCTCGAAGAACGGGTCCATGTCGACGTACAGGTCCTTCAACGTCGTCAGGCCCTTGATCGGGGCGATCGTGATCGTCGTCGGCTTGCCGGACGGGGACAGCAGGTCCTTCATCAGGACCTTGCACGCCAGGCGGTTGATGCCGTTGATCTGCATCGCGTCGGACCCGCACACGCCGTGGGCGCACGACCGGCGGAACGAGAACGTCCCGTCGAGGTAGTCCTTGACGTAGAACAGCAGGTTCAACAGCCGGTCGGTGCGCTGCGCCGGGACCTCGTACGACTCCCAGTGCGGCTCCGAATCCACCTCCGGGTTGAACCGCAGGATCTTCAGCGTGACCGTGATCGGGGTGTGCTCGTCGGAAGCAGAGGACGAAGGAGCTTCGGCAATTGCAGTCATCAGTACTTCCGCTCCATCGGCTCGTAGCGGGTGAAGGTAACCGGCTTGTAGTCGAGCCGGATGTCGGACGCCAGGCCGGTGCCCTGCTTGTACGCCATGGTGTGCCGCATGAAGTTCGTGTCGTCGCGGGTCGGGTAGTCCTCGCGGGCGTGGCCGCCGCGGGACTCCTTGCGCGCGATCGCACCCACGACCAGCACCTCGGCCAGCTCCAGCAGGAAGCCCAGCTCGACGGCCTCGAGCAGGTCGGTGTTGTACCGCTTGCCCTTGTCCGCCACGGTGATCCGCTGGTAACGCGCCTTCAGCGCCTGGATGTCGGTCAGCGCCTGCTTCAGCGTGTCCTCGGTCCGGTACACCGACGCGTGCGAGTCCATCGTCGCTTGCATTTCCTTGCGGATGTCGGCGACGCGCTCGTCGCCGTGCTCCGACAGCAGGCCCGCCAGCTGCTCTTCCACCAGCGTGGTGGGCTCCGCAGGCAGCTCGACGTGCTCGTGCGCCAGCGCGTACTCCGCGGCCGCGATGCCGGCGCGGCGGCCGAACACGTTGATGTCCAGCAGCGAGTTCGTGCCCAGGCGGTTCGAGCCGTGCACGGACACGCACGCGACCTCGCCCGCGGCGTACAGGCCGGGGATGACGTTCTCGTTGTCCCGCAGCGCTTCGCCGTGGATGTTGGTCGGGATGCCGCCCATCACGTAGTGGCACGTCGGGAACACCGGCACCGGCTCCTTCACCGGGTCGACGCCCAGGTAGGTCCGGGAGAATTCCATGATGTCCGGGAGCTTCGCGTTCAGCGTCTCCTCGGGGATGTGCGTGACGTCCAGGACGACGTAGTCCTTGTTCGGCCCGCACCCGCGGCCCTGCAGCACTTCCTGCACCATCGACCGCGCCACGATGTCGCGGGGCGCGAGGTCCTTGATGGTGGGGGCGTAGCGCTCCATGAACCGCTCGCCGGACGCGTTGCGCAGGATCCCGCCCTCGCCGCGGACGGCTTCGGAAATGAGAATCCCCAGGCCCGCGAGGCCGGTCGGGTGGAACTGGAAGAACTCCATGTCCTCCAGCGGCAGGCCCTTGCGGAAGATGATGCCGAGGCCGTCACCGGTGAGGGTGTGCGCGTTCGACGTCGTCTTGAAGATCTTGCCCGCGCCGCCGGTGGCCATCACGATCGACTTCGCCTGGAAGACGTGCAGCTCGCCGGTGGCCAGCTCGTAGGCGACGACGCCGGAGGCGACCGGGTTGCCGTTCTCGTCCGGGCTGGTGACCAGGTCGAGCACGTAGAACTCGTTGAAGAACTCCGTGCCGTACTTGACGCAGTTTTGGTACAGCGTCTGGAGGATCATGTGGCCGGTGCGGTCGGCGGCGTAGCAGGCTCGGCGGACCGCGGCCTTGCCGTGGTCACGGGTGTGCCCGCCGAAGCGGCGCTGGTCGATCTTGCCCTCGGGCGTGCGGTTGAACGGCAGGCCCATCTTCTCGAGGTCGAGGACCGCGTCGATGGCCTCCTTCGCCATGATCTCGGCGGCGTCCTGGTCGACCAGGTAGTCGCCGCCCTTGATCGTGTCGAAGGTGTGCCACTCCCAGTTGTCCTCTTCGACGTTCGCCAGCGCGGCGCACATGCCGCCCTGGGCCGCGCCGGTGTGGGACCGGGTCGGGTAGAGCTTGGTGAGGACCGCGGTGCGGGCGCGCTGGCCGGACTCGATGGCCGCGCGCATCCCGGCGCCGCCGGCACCGACGATCACCACGTCGTACTTGTGGAACTGCATCGAAAAAGTCTCCGTGGCTTCAGTTCGCGGGCATGTTCGGGTCGAAGGTGAAGATCACCATCGTGCCGACGGCCAGGATCAGCACCATCGAGACGTAGAGCAGGATCTTCAGCCAGAACCGCGTGCTGTCCTTGCGCGCGTAGTCGTCGATGATGGTGCGCAGGCCGTTGCCGCCGTGGATCTCGGCCAGCCAGAGCATGGCCAGGTCCCAGAACTGCCAGAACGGCGAGGCCCAGCGGCCGGCGACGAAGCCCCAGTTGATCCGGTGCACACCGCCGTCGAGGATGTTCATGATCAGCAGGTGGCCGAGCACCAGGATGATCAGCGCGAGGCCGGAGATCCGCATGAACAGCCAGCTGTAGAGCTCGAAGTTGCTCCGGCGGGCGGCGGGACGCTTCGGCGCGCGGGGGTTCGCGAGGGCGAGGTCGGCCATGTCAGTTACCCCCGAAGAGCGTTTCGACGGTGCGCTTCAGCATGAAGTACACACCGGGGACCATCACCACGACCCAGACCACGGCGATCACCCACAGCATCGCCTTCTGCAGCTTCGGGCCCTTCGACCAGAAGTCGACCAGCATGACGCGGATGCCGTTGAGCGCGTGGAACAGCACCGCGCCGACCAGGCCGACCTCCAGGAGGTTGACGATCGGGGTCTTGTAGGTCTCGATGACCTGGTCGTAGGTGTTCGGCGACACGCGCACCAGCGCGGTGTCGAGCACGTGCACGAACAGGAAGAAGAATGTGAGCACGCCGGTGATGCGGTGCAGCACCCAGGACCACATGCCGGGGTCACCCCGGTAGAAGGTCCCCTGCCGGCGTGAGGCACCCGCCCGATCGCTCGCCCCTGCCTGCGTGGCAGTGCTCGCCGTGGTGGACATCGGTGAACGGCCTCCAACGTCTGACTATGTGCCCGGTGGCCGTGAGGTCCGCAGTCGCCGCGGAGCGGCGGCAATGCCGAGATCGAGGGTCATCGAGCCTGGATGAATCGGATGCTAGACCCGCACCCGGCACGCGGCTCACCTCCGGGTTCCTCTCTGTGATGGACCAGACACCGGCACTCCCGTGCCGCCACCCGGCGGTGTGGCGCAGCGCACTCGGTGGTGCGGCGACGCGGCCCGTCCCGGTCACCGGAGATCTGACCTCTAGGGAATCTGATATCTGATGCATTAGACCAAAAGGCTGGTGCAGTCGGTTTGTTGTTGACCAACCGACGCCTCATTCTTACTGTCGCTGCCACATACATCGGATCTCTCACGATGGGGTGACGTACTGGTGAGACGCCTCGGCCTGGTGATCGCTGTCGCTGCATTGCTTCCCGTGGCGGTGGTCACGCCCGCCCAGGCGCTGCCCGATGGACTGGCACTCACGCCACCCATGGGCTTCAACAACTGGAACACCACCGGCTGCGCGGTCGACGAGCAGATCATCCGCGACACCGCGGACATCTTCGTCGCCCAGGGCCTGAAAGCCGCCGGTTACCAGTACGTCAACGTCGACGACTGCTGGGCCGAGCCTCAGCGCGACGCCGAGGGCCGGATGCAGGCCAACAAGGCGCGCTTCCCGAGCGGGATCAAGGCGCTGGCCGACTACGTCCACTCGAAGGGCCTCAAGTTCGGCATCTACACCAGCGCGGGCACGCTGACCTGCGCGAAGACCCAGCCGGGGGCGCTCGACCACGAGGACGTCGACGCGCAGACGTTCGCGGACTGGGGCGTCGACTACCTCAAGTACGACAACTGCAACAACGAAGGACGGCCCGCGCTCGAGCGCTACACGAAGATGCGCGACGCGCTGGCGAAGACCGGTCGCCCGATCGTGTACTCGCTCTGCGAGTGGGGCGAGAACAAGCCGTGGGAGTGGGGCGCCGGCGTCGGCCACCTGTGGCGGACCACCGGCGACATCAAGGACAACTGGGCGAAGATGGTCCAGATCCTCAAGGCGAACGCGCCGCTCGCGCCCTACGCCGGGCCGGGTCACTGGAACGATCCCGACATGCTCGAGGTCGGCAACGGCGGCATGACGGCCGACGAGTACAAGTCCCACTTCTCGCTGTGGGCGATGATGGCCGCGCCGCTGCTCATCGGCGCCGACCTGCGCAAGGTGTCGCCGGCGAACTTCGACGTCCTGCGCAACACCGAGGTCATCGCCCTCGACCAGGACCGCCGCGGTGTCCAGGCGCGCGTGCTGTCCAACCAGGACGGTCACTGGGTCTTCGCCAAGCCCCTCGCGAACGGCGACGTCGCGGTCGCGCTCTTCAACGAGACTTCCGCCAACGCCACGATCGGCACCACCACGGCCGCCGTGGGTCTCCCGAAGGCCGGCGGCTACTCCGCCCGCGACCTCTGGGCCCGCCGCGACTTCCAGACCGCGGGCGGGATCTCCGCGGTCGTCCCGCCGCACGCGACGGTCGTCTACCGGGTCCACGCGGGCGGCGCGTGGCTGGGGAAGGCGCCGCTGGTGAGCACCGGCATCGAGCTGGCCTCGCCCGTGCCCGGCGTGCCGGGCGAGATCACTCCTGCCGGGAAGCCGTTCGAGGTCACGGTGTCCGCGACCGACGAAGCCCGCGTCCCGGTGTTCGACCCGCGCGTCACGCTGACCGCGCCCGCCGGCTGGCGCGTCGAGCAGTTGTCCCGGCCGCGGGCGTTCGTGCTCGGCACCGGCGACACCGCTGCGGGGCGCTGGCGGGTCACCCCGCCGGCCGGAACCGAAGGCACGACGGCGGTCCTGCGCGGCGGCGTCACCTACCGCACGCTCGGGTTCGGCCAGGTGAGCTGGGCCGGCGAGCAGCAGCTGACGGTGCCCGCGGCGCCACCCGGCGGCCCGGCCTGGGCCAGCGACCTGCGCTGGGCGGCGGAGAAGAACGGCTACGGCCCGGTCGAGCGGGACATGTCCAACGGCAGCATCCCGGCGGGCGACGGCAAGCCCCTGACGATCAACGGCGTCGTCTACCCGAAGGGCCTCGGCGCGCACGCGCCCAGCGAGGTCGTCTTCTACCTGGGTGGTCGGTGCACGACGTTCACCGCGGACGTCGGCGTCGACGACGAACGCGAGGCGACGAACAAGCAGGGCTCGGCGACGTTCGAGGTCTACGCGGACGGCGCGAAGGCGGCGTCGACGGGCGTCCGGACGTGGCAGGACCCGGCGGTGCCGCTGGCGGCGGACCTGCACGGCGCGCAGTACCTGCGGCTGGTGGTCACCGACGGCGGGGACGGCAACTCCTACGACCGCAGCGACTGGGCCGCCGCGCGGCTCACCTGCGCCTGAATGGCCGTCATCTCACAGAGTGACCGCGCCGGCCCACTCCTCGGTCGGTTCGGCACACTGAGTGACACAAAATGGCATTTCGACCGTCCCCGAGACGTCGAACCCGCCAAAAGTAGGTCTCCGCGCGGTCCGATGATCACGGGCGGTGTCCAGTCCGTCGCGCGCGAGACTGCTGAGTAAACGTTTGTGTTACGTAGCGTGCCGTTCCTATGGCGCATTCCTGTCCGTTGGGTACGGTCTGGCGGTCGACCCGGCAGCAGGCCGGGTCGTGCCCTTGACCATCCGCTGGATCAGCGGGGAGGGAGACACACGTTGCGTCGCATGCGTGGAACCGCGCTGGCCGCCGTGGCCATGGCCGGGGCGCTCGCCCTGACCGGGTGCGCCAAGGACTCGACCGGTGGGAGCAGCAACAACAGCGCCGCGCCTTCGTCCGGTGGTTCGGACTGCGTGACCGCGCAGAAGCCGCCCGCCGCGCCCGCCGCCGCGAGCAGCTCGACCGCCGCCACCGGCAAGGTCGACGGCAGCGCGCTGAAGATCGGCCTGGCCTTCGACGTCGGCGGCCGGGGTGACGCGTCGTTCAACGACGCCGCCGCCGCGGGCACCGACAAGGCGAAGTCCGACCTGGGCGTGACGACGGTCAGCGAGAGCACCGCCAGCGCCAGCGAGGCCGAGTCGGCCAAGCAGCAGCGCCTCGACCAGATGGCCTCCTCGGGCCTGAACCCGATCATCGCGGTCGGGTTCGCCTACGCGCCGTCGGTCAAGGTCGTCGCCGCCAAGTACCCGAACACCAAGTTCGCGATCGTCGACGACGACTCGATCACGCTCCCGAACGTGACGCCGCTGGTCTTCGCCGAGGAGCAGGGCTCGTTCCTGGCCGGCGTCGCCGCCGCGTACAAGAGCAAGAGCTGCCACATCGGCTTCGTCGGCGGTGTCAACACCCCGCTGATCCAGAAGTTCGAGGCCGGCTTCCTGCAGGGCGCGAAGACCGTTTCGAGCAAGATCAAGATCGAGGACGAGTACCTCACCCCGGCCGGTGACTTCTCCGGGTTCCAGGACCCGCCGAAGGGCAACGCCAAGGCCGCGGCCGAGATCGCCAAGGGCGCGGACGTGATCTACCACGCCGCCGGCGCTTCCGGTAAGGGCGTGTTCGACGCCGCCAAGGCGGGCAACGCGCTGGCCATCGGGGTCGACTCCGACCAGTACAACCAGAAGACCGTCGAGGCCGACAAGGACGTCATCATCACGTCCATGCTCAAGCGCGTCGACGTCGCGGTGTTCGACTACGTCACCGCGCTGGCCAAGGGCGACCTGACGACCCTGCCGAAGCGGTTCGACCTCAAGGTCGACGGCGTCGGCTACGCCACCTCCGGTGGCAAGGTCGACGACATCAAGGACGTCCTGGACGGCTACAAGGCCCAGATCATCTCGGGCGCGATCACCGTTTCGGACAAGCCGCAGAAGTAGCTCACAACGCGTCGGGGCTCGGAGGAATTCTCCTCCGGGCCCCTCACGCGTTTAACGAGATATGGAATTCTCCCGCCCATGAGCACTGCCGAGGCCCCGGCCGAGGCCGTCCCCGACCGGGGCGCCCCCGCCGTCCAGCTGACCGGGATCACCAAACGGTTCCCGGGTGTGGTGGCCAACTCCGACGTCAACCTCACCGTCGCCGCGGGCGAGGTGCACGCCATCTGTGGCGAAAACGGCGCCGGCAAGTCCACCCTGATGAAGATCCTCTACGGCATGCAACCGCCGGACGAGGGCACGATCGCGATCAACGGCGAAGAGGTGAGACTGCGCAACCCGCAGGACGCCATCCGCGCCGGCATCGGCATGGTGCACCAGCACTTCATGCTGGCCGACAACCTCACGGTCGGCGAGAACGTCTTCCTCGGCGCCGAGGCGCTGCACGGCATCGGCCGCGCCGCCCGTGCCCGGCTGGCGGAGCTCGGCCGGCGGACCGGCCTGCGCGCCGAGCCGGACACGCTGCTCGAAGAGCTCGGCGTCGCCGACCGCCAGCGCGTCGAGATCGTCAAGGTGCTCTACCGCGGCGCGAAGATCATCATCCTGGACGAGCCCACCGCGGTGCTCGTGCCGCAGGAGGTCGACGCGCTGTTCGCGACCGTCCGGGAGATGAAGGCCGACGGCTACACGTTCCTCTTCATCTCGCACAAGCTCGACGAGGTCCGCGCGATCGCCGACACCGTCACGGTCATCCGGCGCGGCACCACCGTCGGCACCGCCGACCCGAAGAGCATCACCTCCCGCCAGCTCGCGGAGATGATGGTCGGGTCGGAGCTGCCCAGCCCGGAGACCCGCGAGTCCACCGTCACCGACCGCGCGGTGCTGCGGCTGACCGGCCTGACGCTGGGTGCCGAGGGCTCGGACCGCAACGCGCTCGACGACGTCACCTTCACCGTGCGCGCGGGCGAGGTGCTCGGCGTCGCCGGGGTCGAGGGCAACGGCCAGACCGAGCTCGTCGAGACCATCATGGGCATGCGCAAGCCGTCCGGCGGCAAGATCGAGCTGGTCGACGCCGACGACAAGGCTCGCGACCTCACCAAGGCAGGGACGCTGGCGCGGCGCGAAGCCGGCATCGGCTACATCGCCGAGGACCGCACCCGGCACAGCCTGCTGCTCACGCAACCGTTGTGGGTCAACCGGATCCTCGGTTACCAGACCCGCGAGCCGGTCTCCAAGGGCCAGCTGCTCGACATCGCGGGCGCCCGCGCGGACACCGAGCGGATCGTGCGCGACTACGACGTCCGCACGCCGGGGATCGACGTCCCCGCCGCGGCGCTCTCGGGCGGCAACCAGCAGAAGCTGATCGTCGGACGCGAGCTGTCCGGCAACCCGGTGCTGCTCATCGCGTCGCACCCGACCCGGGGCGTCGACGTCGGTGCGCAGGCGCTGATCTGGGAAAACATCCGCCAGGCCCGCTCCGCCGGGCTCGCGGTGCTGCTGATCTCCGCCGACCTCGACGAGCTGATCGGCCTGTCCGACACGATCCGGGTCATGCTGCGCGGGCGGCTCGTCACCAAGGCCGACCCCGCCACCGTGACGCCGCAGGAACTGGGTTCGGCGATGACCGGCGCAGGAGAGGGTGACGAAGAATGACCTCCTGGCGCACAAAACTGCTGCCGCCGCTGCTGGCGATCGTCTTCGCCGTGCTGCTGTCGGCGATCGCGCTGATCATCTCCGGGGCCGACCCGCTGAACGCGTACGGCACCATGATCGGCCAGATGTTCAAGGGCTCGACCGCCGTCGACACCGTGAACCTCGCGACCGTGTACTACCTGTCCGGGCTCGCGGTCGCCATCGGCTTCCAGATGAACCTCTTCAACATCGGGGTCGAGGGCCAGTACCGGTTCGCCGCCGTCATCGCCGCCATCGCGGGCGGCGCGCTGAAGCTGCCGCCGGTCATCCACGTCATCGCGATCCTGGTGGTCGCGGTCGTGGCGGGCATGGCCTACGCGGCGGTCCCGGCGATCCTCAAGGTGACCCGCGGGGTCAGCGAGGTCATCTCGACGATCATGCTCAACGCGATCGTCGCCGGCATCATCGCCTTCCTCATCAACGCCGACCAGTTCGGCGTGCAGACCGGCAACAACATCGGCACCCGCGCCATCGAGCCCTCCGGCCGGATCCCGGGCATCCCGCTCGGCTCGGGCACGCTCTTCGGGTTCGTCTTCATCGCGGCGATCGTCGGCGGGGCCTACTGGTTCATGCTCAACCGCACGCGGTTCGGCTTCGAGCTCAAGGCGTCCGGCGAGTCGACCACGGCGGCCGCGGCCGGCGGGGTCAACGCCAAGAAGATGACGCTGATCGCGATGCTGCTCTCCGGCGGTGTCGCCGGCCTGGTCGCGATGCCGGAGCTGCTCGGCCGCGACTACTCCTACGGCATCACCGCGACCCAGATGTACGGCTTCACCGGCATCGCGGTCGCGCTGCTCGGCCGCAACCACCCCGGCGGCATCGCGCTCGGCGCGCTGCTGTGGGCGTTCCTCGACACCTCCGCGGTGTCGCTGGAGCAGATCAACGTGTCCAAGGAGATCGCGACGATCATGCAGGGCATCATCGTGCTGTCGGTCGTCGTGGCGTACGAGGTCGTGCGCCGGGCCGACCTGGCCGCCGAACAACGCAGAGTCGGCCGCGCGCTCGCCGGCAAGGCTTCTTCGGTCGCCGGGGGAGGTGCCGTCTGATGGCCGTCACCGACATCTCCCGGCCCGACGCGGGCAGCCCCGGCACGATGCCCGTGCACCGCAAGCGGTCCCGGATCCCCGGCTGGCTCCGCGGGGTCATCTGGGCCGTGATCGCCATCGCCGTCGTCTCGACGGCGTCCTACTCCACCGGCGTCGCCGCCCTGACGTCGTCGAACACCGCGTCGACGGCGCTGCGCCTGGCCCTGCCGATCCTGCTGTGCGCGCTCGGCGGTCTCTGGGCCGAACGCGCGGGCGTCGTCAACATCGGTCTCGAGGGCATGATGATCCTCGGGACCTGGGGCGCCGCCTGGGGTTCGTACAACGGCGGCGTGTGGGCCGGCCTGATCGCCGCGATCGTCTTCGGCGCGCTCGGCGGACTGCTGCACGCGGTGGCGACGGTGACGTTCAACGTCAACCACATCGTCTCCGGCGTCGCGATCAACCTGCTCGGCCTCGGCGTCACGAAGTACCTGGCGAACCTGATCTTCGCGCCGATCTCCGGCAACCCGCGGCAGTCGCCGGTGGTGCCGAAGTTCGACACCTACTCGGCGAGCGGCCTCTCGGACTGGCTCGGTGACCTGGAGAAGGAGCAGCGCGTCGGCATCTCCGACGTCGCCGGCATCCTGCGCGGCCTGGTCACCGAGGTGGCCCCGCTGACGATGATCGCGATCCTGCTGGTGCCGCTCAGTTTCTGGGTCCTCTGGCGCACGCGCTTCGGCCTGCGGCTGCGGTCGTGCGGCGAGAACCCGGTGGCCGCGGAGTCCCTCGGCGTCAACGTCTACCGGCACAAGTACATCGCGATGCTGATCTCCGGCGCGCTGGCCGGCATGGGCGGCGCGTCGCTGGTGCTGCTGCGCGGCGGGGCGGACTACCTGGAGAACCAGACCAACGGCCGCGGGTACATCGGCCTCGCGGCGATGATCTTCGGCAACTGGCGCCCGGGCGGCCTGCTCGGCGGCGCGGCGCTGTTCGGCTACGCGGACGGCCTGCAGCTCGCCGGCGGCGGCGAAGCGGTGCTCGCGCTGCTGTACGGCGCGGTGATCCTGGTCGCCGTGATCGTCGTCGTCCAGCTGTTCCGCAAGCAGTGGATCGCGGCCGGGCTCGGCGTCGTCGGCGCCGGGATCCTGTACTTGATCTACTGGTCGAACGACACGCTGCCGTCCGACCTGATCCCGTACACCGCGCACTTCGTGACGCTGATCGTGCTCGCGGTGGCTTCGCAGCGGTTGCGGCCGCCGAAGGCCGACGGGCAGCCGTACCGGCGGGGTGAGGACTGATGTCCACAGTAGACTGGGACGCTCTGCGTTCTCGGGCCATCGAGGCCGCTTCCCATGCGTACGCGCCTTATTCGGGATTGCACGTCGGGGTCGCCGGGATCGTCGACGACGGTCGCGTGGTGGTCGGCTGCAACGTCGAGAACGCTTCCTACGGGCTCGGGCTGTGCGCCGAGTGCACGATGGCCGGGCAGCTGCGGCTGTCCGGCGGCGGCCGCCTGGTCGCCGTCGCGTGCCGCAGTGGTGCCGGTGACCTGCTGATGCCGTGCGGGCGCTGCCGTCAGATCCTGTTCGAGCTGGGCGGTTCCTCCTGCCTGGTCGACACGCCCAGCGGCATCCTGCCGATGTCCGACGTGCTGCCGGACGCCTTCGGCCCGGACGACCTGCCGTGACCGGGTTCGCGGCGGTCGACGTCATCCGGACCAAGCGGGACGGCGGACGGCTCTCGGACGAGCAGATCGACTGGGTCGTCGACGCGTACACGCGCGGGGACGTCGCCGAAGAGCAGATGTCGGCACTGGCGATGGCGATCTTCTTGCGGGGTATGGACTCCGACGAGATCTCGCGCTGGACCGGCGCGATGATCGAGTCCGGTGAGCGGCTGTCGCTTTCCGTGTCCCGTCCGACGGTCGACAAGCACTCGACGGGCGGGGTCGGCGACAAGATCACGCTGCCGCTGGCGCCGCTCGTGGCCGCGTGCGGCGCGGCGGTGCCGCAGCTGTCCGGGCGCGGGCTCGGCCACACCGGCGGGACGCTCGACAAGCTCGAGTCGATCCCGGGGTGGCGAGCTTCCCTGACGACGTCGGAGATTCAGGCTCAGCTGGAGGACGTCGGCGCGGTGGTCTGCGCGGCGACGTCCGGGCTCGCGCCGGCGGACAAGAAGCTGTACGCGCTGCGGGACGTGACGTCCACTGTGGAGTCGGTCCCCCTGATCGCCAGCTCGATCATGAGCAAGAAGATCGCGGAAGGCGCGTCCGGGCTGGTCCTGGACGTGAAGTTCGGGTCGGGCGCGTTCATGAAGACGCTTGACCAGGCGCGTTCGCTGGCGTCGACGTTGACTTCGATCGGCGTCGCGCACGGCGTCCCGACGACGGCGCTGCTGACCGACATGAACGTCCCGCTGGGGCGGGCGGTCGGGAACGCGGTGGAGGTCGCGGAGTCCGTCGACGTCCTGAAGGGCGGCGGCCCGTCGGACGTCGTCGCGCTGACGGTCGCGCTGGCCCGGGAGATGCTGGCGCTCGCGGGTCTGGATGTGGATCCGGCCGCGGTGCTGGCGTCGGGCGAGGCGTACGAGACGTGGTGCCGGATGATCTCCGCCCAAGGCGGCGACCCTTCGGCGCCGCTGCCTACACCTGGTCATGTGCATGTGGTGCACGCTCCGGCATCGGGCGTGCTGGCTTCGCTGGACGCGTACGCGGTGGGCGTCGCGGCGTGGCGGCTGGGCGCGGGCCGGGCCCGCAAGGAGGACCCGGTCCAGGCCGCGGCGGGGATCTTGTGCCTGGCCAAGCCCGGTTCCCGGGTGACGGAGGGTGACCCGCTGCTGGAGCTGCACACGGACACGCCTTCCGCGGTCCCCGCGGCCTTGGCAGCCCTCGAAGGCAGCTTCATTGTCGCTGACTCGGCCCCGGAGCCGGGCCCGATCGTCCGGGAGACGATTCGCGGCACGGTGTGATGATCATCGCGAAGATGATCATCCGACTGAGTGACACCCACGGAGCTTTCACGTGAAAGCGAGCCGGAGCGTGGGACTCCACAACGAAAGAGGCCCCCGCCGGATCCCGGCGGGGGCCTCTTCGTGGGGCTGGGTTACTCCGTGGCTTCTTCCGAGCCTTCGCCCGGCTTGGCCTTCGCGTCGGCCGGCTTCGGCGCGCGGCCGTTGCGGGAGCTGCGACGCGGCTGGCGCGGGGCCGGGGGCGGCGGGGAGATCTGCTGCACCGCGGGGCCGCCGCCGAGCATCAGCTCCGCGAACGTCGCCATCGCCTCGTCGAGCTGGCCGCCGATGCGGCGGACGCTCTCGTCGTTGCTCTTGCGGACCAGCGTGTCGACCGAGTCGGTGTCCGGCTGCTTGGACAGCGTGCCCTCGACCTTGGACAGCCCGGCCTTGAGCGCGCCGTCGAGGTCGCCGATGCCGGAGAGGAAGCCGTCCTCCACCTTGTCGAGGCGGCCGGCCATGTCGTCGAGGCGGGTGGTGACCGCTTCGAGCCGGTTGCCCAGCTTCTCCAGGCGGTCCGAGGCGTCGATCATCTCGCCGGTCTCGGTCAGCGCGGTCTTGAGCGCCTCGGTGTTCGCGCCGATCCGCTCGCCGGTGACGCGGTCCAGCTCGCCGATGCGCTCCTGCGTCGTGCGGCTCAGCTCGTCGACCTTGCCCCGCAGCTCGTGGTCGGCGTGGTCGACGCGGTCGCGCAGCGACCCCTCGGCCTGCTCGATCCGCTCGCGGACCGGGCCGCTCACCGACTGCGGGATCGAGTCGAGCTTCGCGTCCTGCTTGTCGAGGTGGCTGCCGACCTCGTCGATCCGGCGGTGGATGTTCTGGAGCTTGTCCTCGAGTCCGTCCATCCGGCCCGCGACGCCCTCGAAGCGGGCGGCCATGCCGTCGAGCCGCCCGTCGAGCTGCGCGAACGGCTTGGCCAGCTTGTCGACGATGCTCTCGACGGCGCGGGTCAGCGCGGCGATCGCGTTGTCCTGGTTCTCGAGCCGGGACATCGTCTCGTCGAGGCGCTCGGCCAGGACGCTGACCTCGGTGCGGTCGGGCATCTCGGACAGCCGCTTGCGGACCGCGCCCAGCGAGTCCACCGGCGCGAGGCGGGCGTAGATGTCGTCGAGCGCGTCGAAGATCTGCTGCTGCTCGCTCTCACGCACTTCGGCCGCGCGCACCAGCATGTTGCGCATCCGGTCGAAGGACGGGGCGGCAATGTGGTTGTCAGTGGTCACTGCTGTGTGTCCTTCGTCGGCGGGGAAATGGGAGGGACGTGCCACGAAGCTTAACGATTGCGAAATTGCTGTGCGTATGGCCCCCGTGAAGCGCGTATTACGGAGGCTGCCCCCGGATGGCCGATTCGTCGCATGATCGTCAACGCTGAGCGTTGACCCGAGCCTGAGAGTTACGGCCATGTAGGGGAATGACAACGAGGTTACCGTTGGGGGATGCCTGACGAAAGCCCTGTTCTGACCAGCGAGACACTCCGCCGCGCGCCGAAGGTCCTCCTGCACGACCACCTCGACGGCGGCCTCCGCCCGGTCACCGTCGCCGAGCTCGCCGAAGCCACCGGCTATGCCGGTCTGCCCACCACCGACCCGGCCGAGCTGGGCAGCTGGTTCCGCCGGGCGGCCGATTCCGGCTCACTCGTGTCCTACCTCGAGACCTTCGCGCACACCTGCGGAGTGATGCAAACGGAGGAATCCCTGGTCAGGGTCGCCGCGGAAGCGGTGGAAGACCTGGCCGCCGACGGCGTCGTCTACGCCGAGGTGCGCTACGCACCGGAGTTGTTCGTCGAACGCGGTCTGTCACTCGATGCGGTGGTTGAAGCCGTCCAGGCGGGGTTCACGGAGGGCACACGGCGCGTGGCCGCGAACGGCGGCAGCATCCGCGTCGGGACGTTGCTCTGCGCGATGCGCCAGCACGCCCGGGCCCTCGAGATCGCGAACCTTGCCGTCCGCTACCGCGACGCCGGCGTCGTCGGCTTCGACATCGCCGGCCCCGAAGACGGATTCCCGCCGACCCGCAATCTCGACGCTTTCGAGTATTTGCGCCAGAACAATGCGCATTTCACCATTCACGCCGGCGAGGCATTCGGACTTCCGTCCATTTGGGAGGCGATTCAGCACTGCGGGGCCGAGCGGCTCGGCCACGGCGTGCGGATCGTCGAGGACGTCAAGACGGACGCGGACGGCACGGTCCACCTTGGACGGTTGGCCGCGTACGTCCGCGACCGCCGGATCCCCCTGGAGATCTGCCCGTCGTCGAACGTCCAAACAGGCACCGTGCGCTCGATCGCCGAGCACCCGATCGCGCTGCTCAAGCGGCTGCGCTTCCGGGTGACCGTGAACACGGACAACCGGCTGATGAGCGGATGCACGATGACCAGCGAATTCGCCGCGCTGCACGAGGCCTTCGGGTATGACCTCGACGACTTCCGGTGGTTCACCATCAACGCGATGAAATCCGCGTTCATCGATTTCGACGCCCGGCTCGCGCTGATCGACGACGTCATCAAGCCCGGTTACGCCGCGCTGAGCTGACGTCCGCGCCTTCGGACCGCTGCCACCCTCGCGGTGGTTGCGGTCCTTAGGCATGCCAACTATCGTTCACTATATAGGAAGCTCATCTCATAAGTTGAGACGGTGAAGACGATGGCGCAGGTCGCGAGGGGTTCGGTCGAGCAGCTGCAGGCGAGTTCACGACGGTGGCTCATCCTCGCGCTCGGCCTCGCCGCGCAGACCGCGAGCTGCTCCTTCCTCTACGGCATCCCGTTCCTGGTCCCGGTCATGCGGGACGCGGAGGGGCTGACGCTGGCCCAGGCCGGCACGGTCGTCGCGGCACCCAGCATCGGCCTGTTGTTCACCCTGATCGTGTGGGGCGCGGCTGCGGACCGTTACGGAGAGCGTCTGATCATGGCGCTCGGACTGGGTGCTTCGGGGTTACTCCTGGTGTACGCCGGGGTCGGAACTCACCCGGTCGGGCTTCTCTTTGGTGTGTTCTTGGCAGCCGGAGCGTGTACGGCTTCGGTGAACGCGGCGAGCGGCCGCGTCGTGATGGGCTGGTTCGCGAAGTCCGAGCGCGGGGTCGCGATGGGGATCCGCCAGACGGCCCAGCCGCTCGGTGTCGGCGTCGCGGCGCTCGGGCTGCCGCCGCTGGCCGCGCACTTCGGGTACCGCGCGGCCATCCTGCTGCCGGCCGGGCTCGCCATCGCCGTCGCGCTGCTGGTGGCGTGGCTGGTCACCGACCCGCCGCGGCCCCCTCGATCGGCTACGGCGGAGAAGCCGCCTTCGCCGTACCGGCACGCGACGCTGTGGCGGGTGCACGGCGCGAGCGCGCTGCTGGTGGTGCCGCAGTTCGCGGTGTCGGCGTTCGCGCCGGCGTACCTGGTGGCGGTGCAGCACTGGAGCCCGCTGGCGGCGGGCTGGTTCCTGGCGGTGGTCCAGGTGCTGGGCGCGGCGGGGCGGCTGGGGTCGGGCTGGTGGTCCGACCGCGTGGGGAGCCGGCTGCGCCCGATGCGTCAGCTGGCGGTCTTGAGCTGCTTCGTGATGCTGCTGGTGGCTTTGGGCGACGCGACGTGGCTGTGGCTGGTGTTGCTGGCCTTGGCGCTCGCGGGGATCATCACGGTGGCCGACAACGGGCTGGGCTTCACGGCATCGGCGGAGCTGGCCGGCCTGGCGTGGTCGGGCCGCGCGATGGGGACGCAGAACACGGGCCAGAACATCGCGGCCTCGCTGACGCCGCCGCTGCTTGGCCTGGTGATCGGCGACAGCAGGTACGCACTGGCCTTCTGCGTGGCGGCGGTGTTCCCGGCGCTGGCGGTGCTGGTGGTCCCGGCCCGCGCGGAGCCTCGAGACTGACCGGCTCCCGGTGTCTTGAATGACTCATTCAGGTCGCCGGAGGTCCTGAATGACTCATTCAAGACGTTCAGTCCGGGCGCACCGCGGGCCCGGACACGACGAAGGCCGCCTCCCCAACCACGGGAAGCGGCCTTCACCCGAGCAAAAATCAAGCCACCGTCAGGCGGTTCTCGAACCCCTCGACGAGCTTCCGCCAAGCGCTCTGCTCGGCGTCGAACGGCTTCGAAGGCTCGAGGCGCGTCGGGTCGGGACGCAGGACGAACGACACCAGCCAGCCCAGGCTTTCGTTGCCCGCCAGGGCCGTCTCGGCCGAGTCGTCGCCCGCCCAGTCCGCCGCGTCCGTGATCAGCTCGACCGCCAGCTCCAGCTGTGTCGGGTCGATCGCCTCGGGGCCCTCCGCGATGTCCGCGTCCAGGCCCGTCAGGACGTACGTGTTCTCGGCGTCGACCTCGACCTCGAGTTCGCCCGCCGTCGCCTTCGCCAGGACCTCGTTCCAGGTGGACACGTCGGCGAGGTCCGTGTCGCCCAGGTCCTTGCCGTCGGCCAGCGCGCGGGCGAGGGCCTTCTCCGACGTGAACACGTCGATCTCGCCCTCGCTGCCGAGGAACACCGGCGCGTCGTCGAGGTAGCAGCGCAGCGTGTAGTACTCCGCGCCGGACGTGATGATCTTGATCGGGTCGATGCCGACCTCGGCCCAGAAGCCGACCGGGGCGTCGTCCTCGTCTTCGGAGTCTTCGTCCGAATCGGCGTCGATGGCTTCGAGGTCCTCTTCACCCTCGGCGCCGGCCTCGGCCTCCGCGGACTCCTCGTGGAACGCCGCCAGCTCCTCGGCCGTCTGCTCCAGCACCTTCTCGTCGACGTCCGGCGCGGTCACCAGGCCGTCGATCGCGTCGAGCACGGTGTCCCACTTCTGCGACACCGTCTCGGACAGGTCGTTCCAGACCTGCACGCCGACGCTCCCGGTGAACGGGAGGGTGCCCTGGTCGAGCAGCGAGAAGCCCTCGGTCGAGTCGAGGATCTCGTGCACCTCTTCGAGGTCGCAGACGTCGGCGAGCGAGCGCACGATGCCGACGATCTCGGCCAGCTCCGCGATGTGCCAGATGTCCGGCTCTTCGGCGACGAGCTCCGGCACGCCGACGAGGTCGTAGGTGTGGTCCTCGTCCGGGATCAGCTCGGGCACGTTCAGCGACGGCACGGCGTCCCACGCCGGGTGGTCGAGCAGGTCGTGCCGCTCGGACGTGCGGACGAAGGCGGCCAGGTGAGCGGCGTCCGGGAAGGCGTACAGGTCGTCCTCGTCGCCGAGGAACGCTTCCCACTCCTCGCCGTCTTCCCGCCAGCGCGGGGCCCACAGGGTGACGACGTCGCCCTGCGGCAGCCCGAGTTCGATCGGGATGATGTCCTGTGCCATTCCTAAACCCTCCGGATTACCGCCCGTGTGCGCGCGAGACCGAATGTATCCCCCGGTCGATGCGCGGTAACGCGAAGCCTACGGGTTTACCACTCGCGATGCGATCGCCCCTGCCGACTTTGCGACGAGCGGATGGCACGATGGACTCCTGATGACTCTCACAGACCTCCTGCCTGCGGATCCCGACCCCGACGCCCTCTTCGAAGCCTTCACGACCTGGACGGCCGATCGGGGCATCGAGCTGTACCCGGCGCAGGAGGAGGCGGTGATGGAGGTCGTCTCCGGATCGAACGTCATCCTCTCGACGCCGACCGGCTCCGGGAAGAGCCTCGTCGCCGTCGGCGCGCACTTCACCGCGCTCGCCCAGGGCCGCCGCAGCTACTACACCGCGCCCATCAAAGCCCTGGTGTCGGAGAAGTTCTTCCAGCTCATCGAGATCTTCGGCGCCGACAGCGTCGGCATGATGACCGGCGACTCCAGCGTCAACCCGGACGCGCCGATCATCTGCTGCACGGCCGAAATCCTGGCGAACATCGCGTTGCGGTTCGGCGCCGAGGCACCGGTCGGGCAGGTCGTCGCCGACGAGTTCCACTTCTACTCCGAGCCCGACCGCGGCTGGGCGTGGCAGGTGCCGATCCTGGAGCTGCCCAAGGCCCAGTTCGTCCTGATGTCGGCGACCCTGGGCGACGTGTCCTTCTTCGAAAAGGACCTCACCCGCCGCACCGGCAAGCCGACCGCCGTCGTCACATCAGCGCAGCGCCCGGTGCCGCTGACCTTCCGGTACGCGCTCACCCCGCTGCACGAGACGATGTCCGAGCTGCTCAACGGCGGTCAGGCGCCGGTCTACGTCGTGCACTTCTCACAGGCCGCGGCCATCGAGCGGGCGCAGACGCTGATGAGCATCAACGTCACGTCCAAGGCCGAGAAGGAAGCCATCGCCGAGCTGATCGGCGACTTCCGGTTCGCCGCCGGGTTCGGCAAGACGCTCTCGCGGCTGGTCCGCCACGGCATCGGCGTCCACCACGCCGGCATGCTGCCGAAGTACCGGCGGCTGGTCGAGACGCTCGCGCAGTCGGGGCTGCTGAAGGTGATCTGCGGGACCGACACCCTCGGCGTCGGGATCAACGTACCAATCAGGACAGTGGTCTTCTCGGCGCTCACCAAGTACGACGGCGTCCGCCAGCGCCACCTCAAGGCGCGCGAGTTCCACCAGATCGCCGGCCGGGCCGGGCGCGCGGGCTACGACACCGACGGCTACGTCGTCGTGCAGGCGCCCGACCACGTCGTCGAGAACGCGAAGGCCCTGGAGAAGGCCGGCGACGACCCGAAGAAGAAAAAGAAGATCGTCCGGAAGAAGGCGCCGGAAGGCTTCGTCAACTGGACCGAGAGCACGTTCGACCGGCTCATCGCGGCCGAGCCCGAGCCGCTGACGTCCAGCTTCAAGGTGACGCACTCGATGCTGCTCAACGTGATCTCGCGGCCGGGCAACGCGTTCGACTCGATGCGCCACCTCCTGGAGGACAACCACGAGGACCGGGCGTCGCAGCGCAAGCTCATCCTGCGCGCCATCGCGATCTACCGCGCGCTGCTCGCCGCCGGCGTCGTCGAACGACTGTCCGAACCGGACGAGCAGGGCCGGATCATCCGGCTCACCGTCGACCTGCAGTTCGACTTCGCGCTCAACCAGCCGCTTTCGCCGTTCGCGCTGGCCGCGATCGACCTGTTCGAGCTGGAGTCGCCGAGCTACCCGCTCGACGTCGTGTCCACTGTGGAATCCACTGTGGACAACCCGCGGCCGGTGCTGTCGCAGCAGCAGTTCAAGGCGCGCGGCGAGGCCGTGAACGCCATGAAGGCCGAGGGCATCGAGTACGACGAGCGGATGGAGCTGCTCGAGAACGTCTCGTACCCGAAGCCGCTGGAGGAGCTGCTGCAGGGCGCGTTCCACAGCTACCGGCAGGGCCACCCGTGGGTCGACGACTACGAGCTCTCGCCGAAGTCCGTGGTGCGCGACATGTACGAGCGCGCGATGAACTTCGTCGAGTACATCGGGTTTTACCAGCTGGCCCGGTCGGAAGGGCTGGTGCTGCGCTACCTCACGGACGTCTACGACTCGCTGCGCCACACGGTGCCGGACGAGGCGAAAACCGAACCGCTGCAGGACCTCATCGAATGGCTCGGCGAGCTCGTCCGGCAGGTCGACTCCAGTCTCCTCGACGAGTGGGAAGCGCTGCGGCACCCCGACGAAGAAGGTCCGGTGTCGACGCGGCCGCCGGAGCTGCCGCCGGCCGTCACGCGCAACGAGCGCGCGTTCCGCGTCCTGGTGCGCAACGAGCTGTTCCGCCGGGTCGAGCTGTTCGCGCGGCGCGCGTGGAACGTGCTGGGCGAGCTGGACGCGGCGTCCGGCTGGGACGCCGAGGCGTGGGAAGACGCGATCGAGGACTACTTCGAGGAGTACGACACGCTGGGCGCCGGCGCGGACGCGCGCGGGCCCGCGCTGCTGCTGATCGACCAGCAACCGGACGTGTGGAAGGTTCGCCAGATCTTCGACGACCCGGCGGGCGACCACGACTGGGGCATCAGCGCGGAGATCGACCTGGCGGCGTCCGACGATGCGGGCATGGCCGTGGTGCGGGTGACCGAGGTGGGCGCGCACTAGCTGTGGTGCCCACGCCCGGCGAGTACGGGACCGACGCCACCGCCATCGAGTACGGCCTCTGATGCTCAGCCGGCGGGCGCGAGGATCGCCTGCGCGTCTTCGCCGGCGAACCACAGGCCGATGACGAACGCCGCGGTGGCTTCCAGCAGCGCGGCGCGGTCCAGGCCGCCGCCGTGCATGGGTTTGGCGCCGACGTCCCGGACCAGCGTGCTCACCGCTTCCAGCGCCGCCGGGTCGTCGCCGCACAGGGGGACCGCGAGGGTCCGGGGCGGGTTCCGCCAGATGTCCACGTGGGCCAGGTTGAACGCCTTGACGACGTGGGCTTGCGTGGCGATCCGCGACGCCACCGGGGTGCCGGTCAGGCCCGGGTGGTTGGTGCAGTCCACCAGGACCTTGCCGGCGAGCGGGCCCGCCTCAGCCAGTACCTCGCCGATCGCTCCGGCGGGGATCGCCAGGAGCAGCACGTCGGCCGCCGACGCCACCTCGCGCCAGGTGCCGCTGGACGCCCCGAGCCGTGCGGCGAACGGCTCCGCGCCGGACCGGCCGGCCACCGTCAGCTCGTGCCCCGCGCACGCCCAGTGCGCGCCGAGCGCCTCGGCCATCCCGCCCGTGCCGAAGATCCCGATCCGCATGCGTCCTCCTTGTGCTTGGCTGTACGAGCACGACGGTAGGGACCCGGGAAGGAACCGAACAGTAACCATGGACTTCCTCGCCGACTGCCGGACGCGGCTCGCCTTCGACCTGGTCGCCAACACCTGGAACCCCGTGGTGGTGTGGGCCCTGCGCGACGGCCCCCGCCGGCACGTCGACCTCCGGCGCACGATCGGCGGGATCAGCGCGAAGGTGCTCACGGAAACCTTGCGGCGCCTGGAGTTCGACGGTCTCGTCGAACGTCGCGAAGTGGCGTACGCGCTGACGCCGCTGGGGATCACGTTGCTGGGGCCGATCGAGGGGTTCGGGCAGTGGGCCGCCGAGCACGGCGACGACGTCGTCGCCGCTCAAGACCGAGCACGATCAGCATGACCAGGGACAACGCGGGCAGCGGGTAGCCGACGAGGATTCCCGCGACGACGTCGACCACGGGCGCGGCGATCCCGGCGGTGAACACCCAGGCCGGCGCGGTCGGCGGCTTCGCGGCCGGGGACCACGACGTCTTCTTCCCCGGCTTCGCGATCGAGAGCCACGCCTGGAACGACAGCGCGCTCGCCATCAGCGACGCGCCGATGATCTGCGTCCCCGTGGCCGTGGCGGTGTCCGCGGACTCCCGCAGCGCGGGGGAAAGCAGGAAGATCCCCGCGTAGAGCTGGACGAAGGTCAGGACGAACTTCGTCAGCACCCACCAGTGCCGGAAGTAGCCCCACGCGGTCGCCCCGGCGAGGAGAAGGCCGGTGAACGCGGAGACGTTCGCCATCGGCGCGAGCAGGACGGAGTCGAGCCGGTCGGCCATCGACGTCGCGGCCGCGTTCGGCGTCGTGACGGCGAGGGACATCAGCACGACGAGGGCAAGGGCCTGGCTCATCCAGGCGACGGACGAAACGACGTGCAGCCAGACGACGGCTTGGCGCCAACGGGGAGAAGTCTTCACGCGGTCCAGGCTCGCCGAGCGGCCGCGACGGCACATCGGGCGCGACCCGGGTTTCGTCCCGGAGCCGGGGTGGCGCCGGCTGCACCCGCCGGAGTACGGCACCGGACGGGTCGTACCGCCGGGGGAGTAGGGCCGGAACCCGGAACTCGCGTGATCAGCGACGGAACTCGCGTGATTGAAGCCGGAACTGGCGTGATTGAAGCCGGAACTGGCGTGATGGGACGGGCATCTCGCGTGATTGAGCGGGCATCTCGCGTGATTGGCGGCGCATCACGGTCAGTGCGGCGGGTTTTTGGCTGCCAGGGCCAGTAGCGGGACCGCGGCGGCCGCGTCGGTGATCAGGGTCGAGACCATGCCGGACCGCAGGACCGCGTCCACCGCCGCCGCTTTCGGCCGGCTGTAGCCCAGGGCGATCACCTCCGGTACCGCCGTCAGCTCCTCGTGGCTGATCGCCAGCACGTGGTGCGCCAAGCCCGTCGACAAAGCGTTTCCGGAAGCGTCGAACAGCCGTGCCGCGACCTCCGCCGTCGCGCCGCGGGCCGCGATCGCCGCCCGCTCGGCCTCGTCCAGGGCGTCGTACACCGTCGACTCGCCCGGCTGCCACGCGCCGATGCTGACCACCGCCTTGGTCAGGTGGCGGAACTGCCCGAACGTCTCCGCGATGCCCGGCTGGCGCCGCAGCGTCTCCGTGGTCCGGCGGTCCGGCAGCACCAGCGGGCCGAAGATCGGGTACGCGTCGCCGCCGGACACCGCCGTCACGCGGCTGACCGTCTCCACCGAGCGGCCGCGCATGTCCATCCCGGCCTGCACGCCGCAGAGCTGGACGATCGGGCACCGCGGCAGCGCCCGGATCGCCTCGGTCATCGCGTTCACCGACCGCGCCCACGAGAGCCCGACGACGTCGGTCGGGCGGACGATCTCCTCCAGCAACCGGGCCGCCAGCGTCCCGATCTTGGCCCGGACGACCTCCCGTGGTTCGCGCTCGGGTGAGCGTTCGAGCACCAGCGCCTGCTTCAGGCCGTAGGCCGAACGGACCTCGTCCGACAGCGCGAGGTCCACCGGTGCGGGCAGCGAGAACTCCACTCTCACCAGGCCGGACTCCATGGCCGTGTCGAGCATGCGAGCCACCTTGAACCGGCTGACGCCGAACTCGTCGGCGATCTCCAGCTTGGAGCGTCCCTGCACGTAGAAGCGCCGGGCGATGGTGGCCAGCTGCATCGCTTCGGTCAGCGACGGCGACTTCTTGGACGCGCTCATATGAGCACTATAGCCCGAAATCTGCCCGAAAGGTTGACGTAACACCGAGGTCAGTCCTGTAATGCCTTCACATGTTCTCGACGCCATAGGTCACCGCTGCTCATATGAGCGCGAGAAAGGGGCAAGGCATGCGTGCCGCCATCGTCGACCGGCCCGGTGAGATCAGGGTCGGCGAGGTGCCCGATCCGAAACCCGGAGAACGCCAGGTCGTCGTCAAGGTCGGAGCGTGCGGGATCTGCGGGACCGACCTGCACATCGCGGACGGGCACTTCCCGCCCACGCCGTATCCCATCGTCCCCGGGCACGAGTTCGCCGGGGAGATCGTCGAGCTCGGCGCGGACGTGCCGGGCGAGTGGAAGGTCGGCGACCGCGTCGCCGTCGACCCGTCCCTGTTCTGCGGCTACTGCGGCCCGTGCCGCGCCGGCCACGGCAACCTCTGCGCGAACTGGGGCGCCACCGGCGACACCGTCAACGGCGCCTTCGCCGAGTACGTCGCCGTCCCGTCGTCCACCTGCTACCGCATGCCCGACTCGATGACCTGGGAACAGGGCGCGCTGGTCGAGCCCGTCTCCTGCGCGGTGCACGGCGTGCGCCGCGTCGGGGTCGAAGCCGGAGAGCGCTTCCTCGTGGTCGGCGCCGGCACCATGGGCCTGATCATGCAGCAGCTGCTGCAGCGTTCCGGCGCGCAGGTCACGGTCGTCGACCGCAACGAGGCCCGGCTGCCGAGGGCCACCAGCCTCGGCGCCGTCGCCACCGCGTCGGATGTCGGTGAGCTGAACGGCGAGAAGTTCGACGTCGCCGTGGACTGCACCGGCGCCGCCCCCGCCATCGAAGCCGCGTTCGACTCGATCCGCCGCGGCGGCCGGCTGCTCGTCTTCGGTGTCGCACCGGCGGAAGCCCGCGTCGCGCTTTCGCCGTTCCGCATCTACAACGACGAAATCACCATCGTCGGCTCGATGGCCGTGCTGCACAGCTTCGGCACGGCGCTCGACCTCGTCGGCAACGGCGCGATCGACACCGGCTCGCTGCTCACGGACACGCTGCCGCTGGAGCAGTACCCCGAGGCGCTCGCCAAGATGCGCAGCGGCTCGGGCCTGAAGGTCCAGGTACTCCCGGGAGGCGGCCGTGCGTAAGCTCCTCACCCTCTTCGCCGCGACGTCCTTGCTGGCCACCGGCTGCGCCGGGGCCGGCTCGGTCGGCACCGGCGGAAGCACCCTCGTCATCGCGATCGTGTCCAACCCGCAGATGAAGGACGCGATCTCCCTCGCGCCGGAGTTCGAGAAGGCCACGGGCATCAACCTGAAGTTCGTCTCGCTCCCGGAGAACCAGGCCCGCGCCAAGATCACCGCGTCGACCGCCACCGAGGGCGGCGAGTTCGACGTCGTCATGATCAGCAACTACGAGGCCCCGCAGTGGGCGGCCAACGGCTGGCTCGAGAACCTCGAGCCGCACATGGCGGCCACTCCGGGCTACGACGAAGGCGACTTCATCCCCAGCATCAAGCAGTCGCTGTCGTACCAGAACCAGATGTACGCGGTGCCGTTCTACGGCGAGTCGTCGTTCCTGGCCTACCGCAAGGACCTCTTCGACAAGGCCGGGATCAGCATGCCGGCCAAGCCGACCTGGCAGCAGATCGCCGACTACGCCGCGAAGCTCGACGACAAGGCCAACGGCGTCGCCGGCATCTGCCTGCGCGGCAAGCCCGGCTGGGGCGAGAGCCTCGCGCCGTTCACCACGGTGGCCAACACCTTCGGCGCGCAGTGGTTCGACAAGGACTGGAACGCCAAGCTGACGTCGCCGGAGTTCAAGGAAGCCGCGAACTTCTACGTCAACCTGATCCGCGACCACGGCGAGGTCGGCGCCTCCAGCGCCGGGTTCTCCGAGTGCGGCACGCGCTACACGCAGGGCAACGCGGCGATGTGGTACGACGCCACGGTCATGGCGGGCACCAACGAGGACCCGTCGAGCAGCAAGATCGTCGGCAAGTCGGGTTACGCGCCGGCCCCGGTCGTCAAGACGCAGGCCAGCGGCTGGCTCTACACCTGGGCGCTCGGCATCCCGAAGGTCGCCAAGGACAAGGACGCGGCCTGGAAGTTCATGGCCTGGATGACCGACAAGGCGTACGTGCAGAAGGTCGGGACGACCTACGGCTGGAACCGCGTCCCGCCGGGCGTGCGCCAGTCCACGTACGACATCCCGGACTACGCCAAGGCCGCGCAGGCCTACGCGAAGCCGACTTTGGACGGCATCGCGGACGCGAACCAGCAGAAGGCCATGGCGAACCCGGTGCCCTACCCCGGCATCCAGTTCGTCGGCATCCCCGAGTTCCAGGACCTGGGCACCCGGGTGAGCCAGCAGCTGTCGGCGGCGATCGCCGGCCGCGAGTCGGTAGACGACGCCCTGAAGCAGTCCCAGGACTACGCCCAGACCGTGGGCGACTCCTACAAGGCGGTGCAGTGATGTCCACGCTCTCCGTAGACACGCCCAAGTCCCAGACGCACGCGAAGGCCGAGGAGAAGAAAGGCCTGAGCACCGCGGCCAAGCGGCGCCTGCCGCTGCTGCCCGCGCTGATCTTCGTCATCGCGGTGACGCAGCTGCCGTTCCTGCTCACCGTTTTCTACTCGTTCCAGTCGTGGAACTTGGTCCGGCCGGGCTCGCGGCACTTCGTCGGCCTCGACAACTACATCGACGTCTTCAGCGACACGACGTTCCTGGTCGCGCTGCTCAACACGGTGCTGCTGACCGTGGTGTGCGTGCTGGTCGCGCTGCTGCTGGGCCTCGGCCTGGCGATCCTGCTCGACCGGAAGTTCTTCGGCCGCGGCGTCGTCCGGACGCTGCTGATCACGCCGTTCCTGATCCTGCCGGCGGCCGGCGCGCTGCTGTGGAAGACGACGGTGTTCGACCCGACCTACGGGTTGCTGCACTTCGTCTTCGGCACCGACACCGATTGGCTTTCGCAGTTCCCGCTGGCGTCGGTGATGGCGCAGATCGTGTGGCAGTGGACGCCGTTCATGATGCTGCTCATCCTGGCCGGCCTGCAGAGCCAGTCCAAGGAGGTGCTCGAAGCGGCCTCCGTGGACGGTGCGAGCCGGTGGCGCACGTTCGCCTCGATCACGCTGCCGCACCTGTCCCGGTTCCTGCAGCTGGCGACGCTGCTGGGCGCGATCTACATCGTGAACAGCTTCGACGCGATCTTCCTGATGACGCAGGGCGGTCCGGGCGTGGCCAGCACCAACCTGCCGTACTACATCTACCAGCGCGCGTTCGAAGGCTTCGACGTCGGCCAGTCGTCCGCCATGGGCGTGATCGTCGTGATCCTGACGATGATCGTCGCGACCTTCGCACTGCGCTTGATGTTCCGCACGTTCTCGGTGGACGGAGGCATCAAATGACCACCCTCGAGACGCGTCCGTCGGCGGCCACCACCGCCCCTCCGGCACGCAAGCCGAAGCGCAAGGCCGGCCCCGGTGTGCTCACGGCCGTCACCTGGATCATCGCGATCCTGTTCGTCTTCCCGCTGCTGTGGATGATCCTCACGGCGTTCAAGCAGGAAGCCGACGCCTACACCGACCCGCCGAAGCTGTTCTTCAGCCCGACGTTCGACCAGATCGCGAACGTGCTGAAGGGCGGATTCCTGCCCTACGTGTCGAACTCCGCGTTCGTCACGGTGCTCTCGACGCTGCTGGTGCTGCTGCTCGGCATCCCGGCGGCGTACGCGCTGTCGCTCGCGCCGGTGAAGAAGACGTCGAACGCGCTCGGCTTCTTCCTCTCGACGAAGATGCTGCCGATCGTGGCGGCGATCATCCCGCTGTACATCATCTCCCAGAACACCGAGCTGCTGGACACGGTGTGGGCCCTGGTCGTCCTGTACACGTCGATGAACCTGCCGCTGGCCATCTGGATGATGCGGTCGTTCTTCCTGGAAGTGCCGCACGAGATGATCGAGGCCGGTCGGATCGACGGCGCGAACCTGCCGACGCTGCTGCGCAAGATCATCATGCCGGTGGTCGCGCCCGGGATCGCGGCGACCGCGCTGATCTGCGTCATCTTCTCCTGGACCGAGTTCTTCTACGCGGTCAACCTGACGGCGGCGCGCGCCGGCACCGTGCCGGTCTTCCTCGTCGGGTTCATCACCAGTGAGGGCCTGTACTGGGCCCAGCTTTCCGCCGCCGCGCTGCTGGCTTCGCTGCCGGTGATGATCGTCGGCTGGATCGCGCAGAACCACCTCGTCCGGGGTCTGTCGATGGGAGCGGTGAAGTAGTCATGGCAGCTGTCAGTTACGAACAGGCGTCGCGGATCTACCCCGGTGCGCACGCGGTGAAGGCGGTCGACCGGTTCGACCTCACGGTGCCGGACGGCGAGTTCCTGGTCTTGGTCGGGCCGTCGGGCTCGGGCAAGTCGACGGCGCTGCGGATGCTCGCGGGGCTGGAGGACATCGACGAGGGCGCCATCCACATCGGCGACCGCGACGTCACCAACCTGCCGCCGAAGGATCGGGACATCGCGATGGTGTTCCAGTCCTACGCGCTGTACCCGCACATGACGGTGGCGGACAACATGGGCTTCGCGCTGAAGCTGCGCGGATTGTCCAAAGCGGACATCGACGCGAAGGTGGCCGAGGCCGCCAAGATGCTGGATCTCTCGAAGTTCCTGGACCGCAAGCCGAAGGCGTTGTCCGGCGGGCAGCGGCAGCGCGTCGCGATGGGCCGGGCGATCGTGCGCGAGCCGAGCGTGTTCCTGATGGACGAGCCGCTGTCCAACCTGGACGCGAAGCTGCGGGTGGAGACCCGCGCGAACATCGCGAAGCTGCAGCAGCGCCTGGGCACGACGACCATCTACGTCACGCACGACCAGGTCGAGGCGATGACGATGGGCGACCGGGTGGCGGTGCTCAAGGACGGCGTCCTGCAGCAGTGCGCGTCCCCGCGGGAGCTGTACGAGAACCCGACGAACTCGTTCGTGGCCGGCTTCATCGGCTCCCCGGCGATGAACTTGGCGACGCTGCCGCTGACCGACTCCGGCGTTCGTCTGGGTGACGTCGACCTGCCGCTGCCGAGGTCGGTGCTGTCCGCCGCGGGGGACTTGCGTGAGGTGGTCTTCGGCGTCCGCCCGGAGTCGCTGGAGCTGGTGTCCGAGGGCGGCTTCGAGCTGGTGGTGGAGCTGGTCGAGGAACTGGGCGCGGACGCGTACCTGCACGGCAAGGTGGGCGACGACCGCTTCGTCGTCCGTGTCGACGGCCGCACGCCGCCCCGGATGGGCGACAACGTCCGGGTGGGCTTGCGCGGCGAAGGCGAGACCCACGCCTTCAACCCGGAGACGACGCTCCGGCTCGGGTAGGCCCAGACCGGTCGTGAGTGAGAAACAGTGTTCTAACCCTGTGTGCTGTCTCAGGACCTCACAGACAGATATGTCTCAGGACTTCTCGGACAGTTTCTGGTTGGTGAGGCGTTGGTAGCGTACCGATCTGTCTAGCGTGAGCTGGCGGGCGACCGTGTCGTCGATCATGACGGTGACCCGGTCGCCTTGCCAGTAGACGGTGGCGGTGCGGTGGGCCCAGGCGCGGCCGAGGACGATGGAGCAGCCGGAGAACGCGATCACGCCGGTGGCCGAGACGGGTCGGGTGGCCATGCCGCTGTGCCGGCGAGGACCGGTGGCGGGAACGGCTTTAGGGCGGGCGTTGTAGCGCTGCTGGGGTGTCTGCCCTGTGAGGCTTTGGTGGCGGCGGTGGTTGTAGATCTGCCGGTATTCGTCGAGAAGTTTTTGCAGCTCGGCGAGGGTTTCGGCGGGTGGTCGGGCGGCGAGCCATTTCTGCAGGGTCTGGTGGGCGCGTTCGTCTTTGCCGCAGGTTTGGGGGTGGTGTGGGGTGGCGGCGATGCTGGTGATGCCCAGTTCGGCGAGGTGGCGTTCGAGTTCGACCATCCGGCCGCGGTGTTTGCCGGTGAAGGCCAGCCCGTTGTCCGACAGCAGCCGGACGGGCAGGCCGTGCCCGGCGAAGGCCTGTTGCAGCGCGGCCCAGGTGGCGGCGGTGGTTTCGCCGGTCGCGGCGTAGGTCCCGACGTCGAGGCGGGAGTGGTCGTCGAGGATCTGGATGATGCAGACTTTGGTGCCGTCGGCGAGGTAGTGCTCCATGTCGTCGATCTGCCAGCAGCCGTTGGGGTCGGTGTATTCGAACCTGCGTCGGGTTTTCGGTCTCTTGCGTGGCTGGGCCACGATCTGGCCGTGGTCGCGCAGGATGCGGTGGATCGAGGCGCGGGAGGGCAACGGCAGTTGCCCGGTGTCTTCGAGTCGCCAGCGGATGGAGATGGGGCCGTTGTCGAGGCCTTCGTCGGCGAGTTCTTTGCGGGCCCGCAGCACCGCCTCGGCCACCGGTGCGCCCAGAGCGGTCGGGTGGTGGTGTGGGGCGGTGCTGCGGCGGGTGAAGCCGTCGGCGCCTTCGGTGCGGAACCGGTTGAGGTATTTGTAGAAGGTGCCTCGGGATAGGCCGTGTTGGTGGCAGAACTGTGCCACGTTGATCTTCTCGCCGTGAGCGACCCGGGCGATCGCGGCGACGAACTCAGGATCCATCGAAAACCCTGCTCTGCCCATCGACGCATGATCACCACATAGGCCCTGGTCATTACGTCGACAGGCCGGTCAGTGTCCGCGATGTCCTGAGACATCAACTGTCGGCGATGTCCTGAGACTCAACACAGTGTTCTAACCCTGTTTCTCACTCACGACCAGCCGCGGCAGACTCACTCCTGCAGGGAGAGGGCCTGGCTGGGGCAGACGTGCACCGCTTCGCGGGCCTTCTCGACCAGCGCGCCCTCGGGCTCCTCGTTCAGGACGATGACCGTGCCGTCGTCCTCGCTCTGGTCGAACAGTTCGGGCTCGGTGAGCACGCACTGACCGGCGCCGACGCACTTGCCGGTGTCCGCGATGATCTTCATGGTTCTTCTCCTGTGGTGGGAGGGCCGTCCGGTCGATCTCTACCAGGTCACCGGCAGCCGGTACAGGCCGTAGATGTTCGCGTCGTCCTTGAACGGCAGATCGTCCACCGAAGCGCCCAGCGCCAGCGTCGGGATGCGCCGGAAGAGCGTGTCGAACACGATCTGCAGCTCCATCCGGGCCAGGTTCTGGCCGAGGCACTGGTGCGGCCCGAAGCCGAACGCGACGTGGTGGCGCGCGCCGCGCTCGATGTCCAGCTCGTCGGCGTTCTCGAACGCCCGCGGGTCGCGGTTCGCCGCGTAACCCAGCGCCAGCACGCCTTCCCCGGCGCGGATCAGCTGCCCGCCGACCTCGACGTCTTCGACGCACAGGCGTGCCGTGGCCGCGTCGACGATCGTCCAGTAGCGCAGCATTTCCTCGACGGCGTCGAGCGTCTTGCCCGGGTCGGCCTTGATCGCGGCGAGCTGCTCCGGGTTCTGCAGGAACGCCACCGTGGACAGCGAGATCATGTTCGCCGTCGTCTCGTGCCCGGCCACCAGCAGCAGGAACCCCGTCGCGGCCAGCGAAGCACGCCGGTAGGTGCCGTCTTCGCGGAGCTTGACGATCTGCCGCCCGAGCAGGTCGTCCGGCGGGTTCTCCTCCTTCTTCGCGATGAGGTCTTCCATGTAGCCGCGGATGGTGTCGAACGCCGCCCGCCGCTCCTCCGGCGTCGTCGAGCGCTTGATCAGCTTCGCCGTGTGCTCTTGGAAGAAGCCGTGGTCGGCGTACGGGACGCCGAGCATCTCGCAGATCACCAGCGACGGCACCGGCAGCGACAGCGCCTCGACCAGGTCGCCGGGCTTCGGCCCGGCCAGCAGCGCGTCGATCTGCCCGTCCACGATCTCCTGGATCCGCGGCCGCAGGGCCTCCATCCGGCGCACGGTGAACTCGCCGAGCACGGCCTTGCGGGCCGGCCCGTGCTCGGGCGCGTCCATGGTGATCATGGTGCGCTCGTCGCCCTGCCGGCGGAACCCGCCCTTGATCAGCTGCGGGAAGTCGGGGTGCTGCCGGTCGGCGCTGAACCGCCGGTCGTTCAGCACGGTCCGGACGTCTTCGTGCCGGGTGACCACCCAGGCCTGGCCGCCGTCGGGCAGCCGGACCCGCGTGACGGCGTCCTCCTCGCGGATCTCCTCGTACGCCGGCGGCGGCGAGAACGGGCACGTGCGCGTCATCGGGAATTCGTGCTTCTCGACAGTCGTCATGACTTCCCCCTTGTCACCAGGTCACGGGCAGGCAGTACAGGCCGAAGATCGACGAGTCGTGCTTGAACGGCAGCTGGTCGACCGGTGCGGCCAGCTTCAGCTCCGGGATGCGGCGGAAGAGCGTGTCGAAGACGATCTGCAGCTCCATCCGGGCCAGGTTCTGGCCGAGGCACTGGTGCGGGCCGAAGCCGAACGCGACGTGGTGGCGCGCGCCGCGCTCGAGGTCGAGCTCGTCGGCGTTCTCGAACGCGGCCTCGTCGCGGTTGCCGGAGTAGCTGAGGCCGAGCACGCCCTCGCCTTCGCGGATCAGCTGGCCGCCGATCTCGACGTCTTCGGTGGCGACGCGCGAGGTCGCGAACTCGGCGATCGTGAAGTACCGCAGCAGCTCCTCGACGGCGTCGAGCGTCTTGCCGGGGTCGTTCTTGATGAGCTCGAGCTGGTCCGGGTTCTCCAGCAGCGCGACGGTGCCGAGCGAGATCATGTTCGCCGTCGTCTCGTGGCCGGCGATGAGCAGCAGGAAGGCCAGGGACACGAGCGAGTCGTGGTCGGCTTCGCCGTGCTCTTCGCGCTGCTTGACGATCTGGCGGCCGAGCAGGTCGTCGGTCGGCTCGGCCTCCTTCTTGGCGACGAGCTGGTCGAGGTACTCCTGCAGCTCGTCGACGGCCTTGATCCGGGTGTCCTGCTCGACGTCCCGGTTGAGCAGGGTCGAGCTGCGGACCTGGAAGAACTCGTGGTCGCCGTAGGGCACGCCGAGCAGCTCGCAGATGACCAGCGACGGCACCGGCAGCGACAGCGCGGTGACCAGGTCGGCGGGCTTCGGGCCGGCCAGGATCGCGTCGATGTGCTCGTCGACGATCTGCTGGATGCGCGGCTCGAGGGCCTTCATCCGCCGGACGGTGAACTCGCCCACGACCTCGCGGCGGGCCGCGCCGTGCTGCGGCGGGTCCATGTTGATCAGCGACACGGTGAAGTTGGTCCGCCGCACCGGCCGGCCCTGCTTGGTCAGGAACGGGAAGCCGGGGTTGAACCGGTCGGAGCTGAACCGCGGGTCGGTGAGCATCTGCCGGACGTCCTCGAGCCGGGTGATCGCCCACGCCTCCTGGCCGGACTGCAGCTCGACGCGCTGGACCGGCCCCGCTTCGCGCAGCTTCTCGTACGCCGCCGGCGGGGCGAACGGGCAGGTGCGTTCGAGCGGGAAGACCTCGCCCTTCGTGGTGGGATCAGCGACTTCGGTCATTTCGGGCCCCCTAAAACGGACTAACAGTATGCGGAGGATTACATTCCGGTTCTGCAATCCAACGTACCGAAGTGGAGGGAAGTCGTCCACTAGCTAACGGGTGACTCGTTGCGGATCGAGTGTGTGGCCGCCTGACCATGCGAGAATCACTCCGCGCGATCCAGCGAGAGGCGAACGGCATGACGGCAGACCCCGAGACCCCCCTGCGGGCGGACGCGCGGCGCAACCGCGACCAGATCCTGGCCGCCGCGAGGACCATCTTCGCCGCCTCCGGTCCCGAGGTGCCGATGGAGGAGATCGCCCGCGCGGCCGGCGTCGGCGTCGGGACGCTGTACCGCCGGTTCCCGGACCGGGACGCGCTGGTCCGCGCGGTCGCGATGGACAACTTCGAGCGGGTGCTGATCGACGCGCGCGCGATCGCCGCCGAGGAGACGTCGTCGTGGCGGGCGCTGGAGCGGTTGCTGCGGCAGTCGGTCGAACTGCAGCTGGTCGTCCAGCTGGCGATGGTGTCGCACCGGGCGCTGGTGATCCTGAAGGGCGACCCGGAGGTCCGGCGCCTGCGGGACGAGATCCTGGTGGTCCTCGACGACTTCGTCCGCGGCGCCCAGGCCGAGGGCAAGCTGCGCCCGGACGTCGGCGCGGGCGACATCGCGATCCTGTTCGCGACGCTGCTCCGCCAGATGCGGGCGAAGGTGCCGGAGGTGGCCGAGATGGCGGCGCGCCGCTGCGTCGGCATCATGATCGACGGCCTCAGCGCGCGCCCGGGCACGGCGCTGCCGGGGCGCCCGATCACGGCGGAGGATCTGGACCCCGTCGACGAGCACAGCTGATTCTTTGGTTTCCGTGTTAGGGTTCCGCCTCGTTCTGCCGAATTCAGGTTGCGGGCGGGAAAATGCGACGAAGAATGCTGGCCGTGGTGTTGACGATTCCCTTCTTGGTGGTCGCAGGCTGCGGTGACGGCCCGGTCGGCGGCGCCGCGGCGCCGGCTGCCTCGGTTCCCGCCTCGACGACGGCGCCGAGCACGACGTCCGCGTCTGTTGCTTCGACCGCCCCGACGCCGTCTTCCCGTGCGCTGGTACCAACTCCGACGCCCCCGTCGACGACGCCGGTGCGCGGCTGCCGCAGTCCCGAGTTCACGACGTCCGACGCCGACGGGGGCTGGTTGGACGGTGGCTACTACGTCCACAACAACATGTGGAACGCGGACGAGGCGGGCCCGGAAACGCTGCGCGCGTGCGCGTACGACAACTGGTACGTCGAATCCACCCAACCCGATTCGACGTCGGTGAAAACCTATCCGAACGTGCACAAGGACATCAATGACCAGAATGGAAAACCGTTCAACGACTATTCGGTGATCAAGACGACGTTCGCCGGCCGCGGCCCGGGCGTGGGCATCTACGACGTGGCGTACGACCTGTGGCTGAACGGAGTGGGCGACGGGGCCGGCGTCAGCGAGTTGATGGTGTGGACGGAGAACCTGAAGCAGCAGCCCTCGGGCGACAAGCTGGCGACGTACACGGCGGGCGGAGCGACGTACGACGTCTGGGCGGACGACGACGGGTACGTGGCGTTCGTTTCGCGCGCGACGCAGTACTCGGGGAGTCTCGACCTGAAGGCGATGATCGCCTACGCGATCGGCAAGGGGCTGATCCCGCCCAATCCGACGGTCAACCAGATCGGGTACGGCATCGAGTTTTGTTCGACCGGTGGCGGCAAGGCGAGGTTCACGCTGACGGACTTCTCGGTGACGATGAGCTAGCGGTACCGCCGCCGAACGGAGAACGACGTCGCCGCGGCCAGCGCCGGCGTGAGAACGGCGATGACCGGTGTCGCGACAGTCATCCCGGATGGCAGCGGGGCTGTGCCCCCACGTCCGGCGGTCCCGAAAACGATCAGGCACCCGAGGACGTCGACGATGACTGCGCACCACCACATGGCGAGCACGAGGTTCCGGATCCCGGTGACGAACGACGGCGTCAGCTGTCCGGTGATGGCTCGTGAGCGCAGTGTCAGCGCACCGGCTCCCGAGAGCAGAAGGGCGAAGCCGCCCGCGCCGAGGAAGATGAAGCCGAAGTAGACGAGCGGATGGGTGTGCCGCGGCGCGGCCACACCCAGCCAGACCAGCACCACCCAGCTCAGCGGTGCGACCACCACGGAGGCGATCCCCGTCGGGAACGCGAGGGATCCACGGGTACCGGGGCGGGGAGTGGTCACTGCATCACGTGCCAGTCGGACTTGTCCTGCATCGCGCCGACGTTCGACTTGGACCACTCGCCGCCGAGGTCGTGCACCTTCTGCGCGATCGTGTTCTGCTCGGTCGAGATGGTGTTCACCAGCGACATCACCGAGACGATGGCCGTGGTCACCAGGCCGATGGCGACGCCGGCGGCGGTCGCGATCGCGGCGATCGCGGCCGGGATGCCGACGACGGTGCACGCCGCGGCGATCGCGCCGATCGCGCCGACCAGGAAGACGCCGCCGGCGACACCCATGGCCACCCAGAAGGTCTCGATGCCGTTCGCCAGGTTGTCCAGCGAGCTCCGCAGCTGGTTGGCGAGGTCCTTGACGGAGTTGAGTCCGCTCGCTTGAGGCGGAACGGTGGCTTTGTACGCTTCGGCGCCGCGTCCCTCCCAGTCCAGGTTGGCTTGGAGCTTGTCCAACGTGATGTCACCGGAGATGTCGCCGACCACGTTGCCGACCCGGTCCACCCAATCGGCTGCCACCTGGTGGAGCCGGTCGGGGCTGCCGGGCTGGTCGATCAGCTGGTTCACCCGGTCCCAGAACTCCTTCGCTTTCTGCTGCAGGAAAGCCATGCCCTGCTTGATCGGCTCGATCAGGTCGGACAGGAAGCCGGGGACCCAGCTCAGCGTGTCGTTGACCTTGTCGAGGAACTCCTGGATCTTTTGCGACAGCTGGTGAAAGGTGTCCGTGCTCTGCTGGATCGCCGTGCTCGTCAAGGGTTCGGGCCCCTCGCTGGATCAGTGACCGGACGCGCGCTGGACGCGCTGCTGGTGGGCGGCCTCGGTCTCGTCATACATGTCCGCGGCGTGCCGCAACGCTCCGGCGAGGTTGTGGAAGTTCTCCGCAGCCTGGCCGAGCATGGACATCAACGCGTTCTGGGCGTTCGCGTAGGTCTTGTCGATCCCCTTGTCGACGCCGAACATCATCACGTCGGCGGGCGTGAGGCCGAGGCCGCCGATGGCCTGCTTGGGCCCGTCGACCTCCTGTCCCGCCTGGTCCCATACGCCCGCGTCGGAGCGCAGGGCGGCGACCGCGGTCTTCAGGTCCATCGTGTTCGCGCTCCTGTCGATCGGTTCCGGCGGTCAGCCGGCCGGCATGCCCAGTCGGCGCATGAGCAGCCGCGGGTCTCGGGCCAGGTCGATGAGCTCCGTGATCGCCGTTCCCCGCGGGCCGGCCGCCAGTTCGCCCGGCGTACTCGCCGAGTGCAGCTCGCGGAGTACCTCGGTCAGCTCGCCGGCGATTTCCGTGTGCGGTACTCGCGCCGCCCACGAGGGGTCGATGGTCAGCGTCGTGAAGTGCCCCCGCTCGGCCGACCCGCTCACATGGCCGCCTGAGCTTTCCACCTGTGCCGGGCGATCGACGACGGCCGAGAGCTCTTGGGTGAAGCCTTTGAGTTCGACCGAGACGCTGTCGAGCAGTCTCTGAACGTCGGTGGTGGTCAGGGGCCTGCTCTCGCCACGGGCTTCGGGCGGCTGGTCGTGCGCGACGTCGATCTCGGTGTCTTCCACGCTTTTCGCGAGGGCGCGCATCACGGCCGCGTTGGCAGCTGTCAGCACAGCCTGATCGAGCACCCGCGGGTCGAGGGACCTGCGCCATTCCCGGGAGAGCCGGACCTCGACGATCTCCGCGGCGGCCGTGACGAGCACCTCGACCACGCCGTCCGGATCGGTTCCAGCGAGCGTCGGACCTTCTGTCTCGGGTTCCCCGGCTGGAACCGACGAAGGCTCGTCCCAGTTCTGGTACTCCTGCTCGAAAGCCCAGCGGTCGTCACCGTCCACCAGCGTCCCTCCCCGTGTCGCTGTGTGATCGGGACGTTACCACCGCGCCAAGTGGATGTCTTGCCACCGCCGTTCGGTCGTACAAGCGAGGGCTTCCCGCGCTTGCCGGAAGCCCTCGCCGGATCAGACGCCCAGCGGGTGCCAGACCGTCTTCGCCTCCAGGTACCTCCGCAGCCGCGTCAGGTCCGGCGCCGCGGTCCAGTCCGGTTCCGTCGAGGGGACTGTCAAAACTCGCTTCACCGTGTTCGCCGCTTCGCGCGCCAAGCTCGGGCGGTCCTCCGGGGCGGCTCCCGTCGGGTCCAGCGCATTCACGTCGCCGTGCGAGGCCAGCCACGACCCCAGCTCGGACGCGCGGCCCGTCAGGATGTTCGCCACTCCGCCCGGGACGTCCGACGTCGCCAGGACTTCCGACAGTGTGATCGCCGGCAACGGACGCTCCGCGCTCGAGACCACCACCGCCGTCGAGCCCGTCGCGAGGACCGGGGCCAAGACCTCGACCAGGCCCAGCAGGGACGACCCCTGCGGCGCCAGGATGCCCACCACGCCCGTCGGCTCCGGCATCGTGAACGAGAAGTACGGACCCGCCACCGGGTTGGCCGAACCCAAGACCGACGCGATCTTGTCCGTCCAACCCGCGTACCAGACCCAGCGATCGATTGCCGTGTCCACAAGGGACTCGGCCTTCTTCGCGGCCAGGCCCTCGGACGCCGAAACCTCCGCGATGAACTGGTCGCGGCGGCCTTCCAGCACCTCGGCCACCCGGTAGAGCACCTGGCCGCGGTTGTACGCCGTCGCCGCCGACCAGCCCGGGAACGCCTTGCGGGCCGCGACCACCGCGTCGCGGACGTCCTTGCGGGACGCGTGGGCCGCGTTCGCCAGGAACTTGCCCTTCGCGTCCGCCACCGGGTACACCCGGCCGGATTCCGAACGCGGGAACTTGCCGCCCACGTACAGCTTGTACGTCTTCGCGACGGAGATTCGGTCAGACATTCAGGTATGCCTCCAGCCCGGTGCGGCCGCCTTCGCGCCCGAAGCCGGATTCCTGGTAGCCGCCGAAGGGGGCGGTGGGGTCGAAGCGGTTGAAGGTGTTGGCCCAGACCACGCCGGCGCGCAGCTGGTTCGCCATCCACAGGATCCGGGAACCCTTTTCGGTCCAGATGCCGGCCGAAAGCCCGTACGGCGTGTTGTTCGCCTTCGCGACCGCCTCGTCCGGCGTGCGGAACGTCAGCACCGACAGCACCGGCCCGAAGATCTCCTCGCGCGCGATCCGCATCGACTGCTGGACGTTCGCGAACACCGTCGGGGCGAAGAAGAACCCGCGGTCCGGCACCGGGCACGGGCTGGTCCAGCGCTGCGCGCCCTCGGCGTCACCGGACTCGACGAGCCCCTGGATCTTCGCCAGCTGCTCGGCCGAGTTGATCGCGCCGACGTCGGTGTTCTTGTCCAGCGGGTCGCCGACACGCAGCGTCGAGACGCGGTAGCGCAGCTTCTCGAGCACCTCTTCGGCGATGGACTCCTGCACCAGCAGCCGCGAGCCCGCGCAGCAGACGTGGCCCTGGTTGAAGAAGATGCCGTTGACGATGCCTTCGATGGCCTGGTCGAGCGGCGCGTCCTCGAACACGATGTTCGCGGCCTTGCCGCCCAGCTCCAGCGTCAGCTTCTTCGGCGTGCCCGCGACCTCGCGCTGGATCGCCTTGCCCACCTCGGTCGAGCCGGTGAAGGCGATCTTGTCGATGTCCCCGTGCTCCACAATGGACGCACCGATGTCACCCGCGCCCGGCAGGATGTTGACGACGCCCGGCGGCAGCTCCGCCTGCTGGCAGATCTCGGCGAAGACCAACGCGGTCAACGGCGTCGTCTCGGCCGGCTTCAGCACGACGGTGTTGCCGGTGGCCAGCGCGGGCGCGATCTTCCACGCCAGCATGAGCAGCGGGAAGTTCCACGGGATGATCTGCCCCGCGACACCCAGCGGACGCGGATTCGGGCCGTAGCCCGCGTACTCCAGCTTGTCCGCCCAGCCGGCGTGGTAGAAGAAGTGCGCCGCCGCCGTCGGGATGTCGGAGTCGCGCGACTCCTTGATCGGCTTGCCGTTGTCGAGGCTCTCCAGCGCCGCCAGCTCGCGCGAGCGCTCCTGGATCAGCCGCGCGATGCGGAAGAGGTACTTGGCGCGCTCGGTGCCCGGCATCTTCGACCAGACGGTGTCGTACGCCTTGCGCGCGGCCTTGACCGCGGTGTCCACATCGGACTTCGACGCGGTGCCGACCTCGGCCAGTACCTCTTCGGTGGCCGGGTTGATCGTCTTGAGCGGCTCACCCGAGCCGTCGACGAACTCGCCGTTGACGAACGGCTTGTAGTGGTCCTTCAGGTTCGCGATGGCGCGCGACTCCGGCGCCGGTGCGTACTCGAAAACAGGCATCAGTCCACCGTCACGTAGTCGGGGCCGCTGTAGTGGCCGTCCACCTGGGTGCGGCGCTGCAGCAGCAGGTCGTTGAGCAGGCTGGACGCGCCGAAGCGGAACAGGTCCGGGACCAGCCACTGCTCGCCGGCGACCTCGTGCACGGCGACGAGGTACTTGATCGCGTCCTTCGTGGTCCGGATGCCGCCGGCGGGCTTGACGCCGCGCAGCTCGCCGGTCTGCGCGTGCCAGTCGTGGACGGCCTGCAGCATGATGTGGGTGACCGGCAGCGTCGCGGCGGGGGACACCTTGCCGGTCGACGTCTTGATGAAGTCACCGCCGGCCAGCAGCGCCAGCCACGACGCGCGCCGCACGTTGTCGTAGGTCGCCAGCTCGCCGGTCTCGAGGATGACCTTGAGGTGGGCGTCGCCGCAGGCGGCCTTGATCGCCTGGATCTCCTCGAAGACGTCCATGTAGCGGCCCTCGAGGAAGGCGCCGCGGTCGATCACCATGTCGACTTCGTGCGCGCCGGCGTCGACGGCGATCTTGGTGTCGGCCAGCTTGATCTCGCGGCTCGTGCGTCCGGCAGGGAAGCCGGTGGCGACGCTCGCGACGTGCACCCCGCTGCCCTTGAGCGCTTCGACGGCGGTGGCGACCATGTCCGGGTACACGCAGACGGCGGCGACGCGCGGGGTGTCCTGGCGTTCGGGATCGGGGCGGACGGCCTTCGCGGCGAGCGCCCGGACCTTGCCGTGGGTGTCGGCGCCCTCCAGCGTGGTCAGGTCGACCATGGAGATGGCGGTGTCGATGGCCCACCGCTTGGCGTCCTTCTTGATGCTGCGCGTGCCGAGGCCCGCCGCGCGCTGCTCGACGCCGACCTGGTCGACACCGGGCAGCCCGAGCAGGAAGCGGCGCAGGCTCGCGTCGTCGCGAGTCGCGTCCACCAGCGGTGCCGGGGTGGCCGGCGCCGCTGACGTGCTGGTCGTGGCTGTCATGGGCCTGAGTCTAGGCGGCGGGTCCGACAGTGCGAGGGGTCCGGAGGTGGGTCACCCGGTGTGACGTTGTTGACGTGTTGTGTCACGTCGGCGCTTTCCAGTCGAGGAATGTCGCCACGACTGTGGTTCTATTTCCTTGACGGTATGCGTTGGGAGCCGAGATGACTGCTCTGCCTGACTGGATGGACCTTCCGGTCACCGGCTTGAGTGCCGACGATTACGATGCGTTGCCGGAAGAAATCTGCCGGCGTATCGAGATCGTCGATGGAGCCATCCTCGTGAACCCGTCCCCGCGCCGCTCTCACCAGAACTTCGCGCGGCGCTTGGCCCAGGCCTTCGAGGATGCCTGCGGGCCGGAGCTCGAGGTCTCGACCGACGTCGACCTCCGGCTGCGCGATCTGCCGCTGCTCAACCGGCGGCCGGACATCGTCGTGTACGACTCCTCGCTGCCCGATGAAATCGTGCTGAGGCCGGAGTACTGCGCACTCGTCGTCGAGGTCATGTCGCCGGGTTCGGTCACCGCTGACCAGATCGACAAGCCCGGCGAGTACGCCGCCGGCGGTATCCAGCACTTCTGGCGCGTCGAGAACACCGACGATCCTGAAAAGCTTCGCGTGTTCCGCTACCTGCTCGACCCCACGACCAGGACCTACGTGCCGGCCGCCGTACATGACGGGCCGTTCACCGTGACCGACCCCTTCACGGTGAACGTCGACCTTGCCGAGCTGCTCTAGGTGTGATGTCCAGGGAGGTTGGTCAGCCGGGTGATGGGTGGCTTGCCTCCGACGGATGAGTGGGGTCGGTGGTGATTGTAGAAGTGCAGCCACCCCGGTAGCGCCGCGCGCCGCAAGGTTTCGGACGGGTAAAAGCAGACGTAAGCCCAGCCCTCGGCCAGGGTGCGATGGAACCGTCCGATCTTGCCGTTGGTCTGCGGCCGGTAAGGCCGGGTCCGTTTCGGAATGATCCCCAGCTCGGCGCAGGTGTCACGCCAGGCGTGGGAGCGGTAGGCCGACCCATTGTCCCACAGGACCCGTTCGACGGTGACGCCGAGATCGGCGAACCACGCGACCGCTCGCTTCAGCACCGCGGTGGCGGTGACCGCGGTTTCGTCGGCGTGGATCTCGGCGTAGGCGACGCGGGAGTGGTCGTCGATGACGGTGTGGATGAAGGCGGTGCCGGTGCGTGGGTTGCGGTCAGCGCCGTCGGGCAGGCCGGGAGTAGCGCGTTTGTTGCGGGCTCCCTGCTGCCGGCCGAGGTATCGGTGGCCGCCGCCGTCGGGGATGTTGCCGAACTTGGTGACATCGACGTGGATCATCGAGCCGGGGTGGTCGTGTTCGTAGCGGCGTAGTGGTTCGCCGGTGACCCGGTCGACGCGGGAGAGGCGGTTGATCCGGCAGCGCACCAGCACCGCGTGCACTGTGGATGCGGGCAGGCCGAGCCGTCCGCCGATCTGGACCGGGCCCAGCCGTTTGCGCCACCGCAGCCGCACGATCGCCCGCATCAGGTGTTCGGGCGTGCGGGCT
Organism: Amycolatopsis sp. NPDC051371; assembly: GCF_040682155.1. NCBI lineage: Bacteria > Bacillati > Actinomycetota > Actinomycetes > Pseudonocardiales > Pseudonocardiaceae > Amycolatopsis > Amycolatopsis sp. NPDC051371. Next base: position 25,678 of record NZ_JBFBAG010000036.1, on the reverse strand, counting down.
GGGCTGCGGTGTGGGCGTGAGCTGCGATCAGCCATGCCGGCGGGGCCTTCGGTGCGATAGCGCTGTGCCCACTTCGCGGCGGTTTTGGTGGCGACCATGAACATCTTCGCCGCTGCTGCGCAGGTCCAGCCTTGTTCGACGATCAGGCGGGCGAGTCGTAGCCGGGTGCGTGGGGTGAGGGTGGCGTTAGGGTGGGACACGAAGGCCTCCGGTGGGTGATGTGGTTCCTAGACAGCTCCACTTCACATCCGGAGGCCTTCACCTGTCTGCACGACAGGCCGTCACCGGTCACCGCAATCCGGGACAACGTCCCTGGACATCACATCTAGGCCCCTTCGATCTGCGGCGGTTCCGACCGCTGAGCCGGCTTCCGGTACACCACGACCCCACCCCAGAACCCCAGCCCGTTGATCTTCACCGTCGGTGCCGTCGGCGGTGCGGGCGGCGCCCCCGACTTGTCCTCCAGCATGAACCCGCCCATGAACCCGATGCCCGTCACGTCGACGTTGATGTCGTCCGGGACCGTGATCGTGATGCCGCCCATGATCGCGATCGCCGTGATCGTGCACTGGCGGTCCGCGAACCGGGCCTGGCGCAGGTCGATCTCGGCGCCGCCCCAGAAGGCGAAGCTCGTGTGCTGCGGGGGCAGGACCCAGCTGCCCTTGCGGACCGCGCCGGACATGACGCCGATCGACACCGGGGAGCCCGGGTGGCCGCCGATGCGCTGGTCCGGGAAGCCGAGCGCCCGCGTCATCGCCGGCTCGATCGCCGCCGACGTCGACGGGAGGTCGGCCGTCACCGGCTTGAGCTCTCCTACCATTTTCGCCGCGTACACCGTCGTGAGCCGCTCTTCCAGCTCGTTCACGGTGATTCGCCCTTCCGAGAGGGCGTTGTGCAGCACCTGCGCGACGCGCTCACGGTCGGCGTCGGAAGCCCGCATCTGGTCGGGCGTCAGTTCGCTCACCCGGCGGAGCTTAGCGGCGAAAACCACCCTGCGTGTCCATCTTCTGGAGGACACTGGGCCGATGGTCGAATTCCCTGACGGCATCCAGGTCCGAGGGCGCGGGCTGGGTCGCCCGCGGCCCGACGAACCGGAGCCGGACTTCGGGCTCTACCTGGGGACGAGCCGGCTGCGGCGCAAGCACGGCGGGGGCATCACCTGGCCGCACGAATGGATCACCTGGCCGGACTTCCTGCTGCCCACCAAGCCCGCGGAAGCACGCCGGAAGATCAGGGACCTCCACGAACGAGCCAAGACTCAAACCGTCGAAGTCGCCTGCTACGGCGGCGCCGGGCGGACCGGCACGGTGATGGCCTGCCTGGCGATCCTCTCCGGCGTCCCGGCCGAGGAAGCCGTCGCCTGGGTTCGGGAGCACTACAACGAACGCGCCGTCGAAACGCCCTGGCAGCGCGGCTGGGTGAAAAGGTTCGCGGGACGGCTAGATTGACCCGCATGGATGTGCACGTCGTCGATCACCCCCTCGCGAAGGCCCGGCTCTCCACGATGCGCGACGCCCGCACGGACAGCGCCGCGTTCCGGGCCGCGCTGCACGAGCTGACCGTCATGCTGGTCTACGAAGCCACGCGCGACGTGCCGGTCAAGACCGAGCGGATCCACACGCCGGTCGCGCGCACCGAGGGCTACAAGCTGGCCAAGCCGCCGCTGCTCGTCCCGGTCCTGCGGGCCGGGCTGGGCATGGCCGACCAGGCGCACAAGCTGATCCCCGACGCGCAGATGGGCTTCGTCGGCCTCGCGCGCGACGAGGAGACGCTGAAGCCGACGCCGTACCTCGAATCGCTGCCCGAGTCGCTCGCCGACCGGCCGGTCATGGTGCTCGACCCGATGCTCGCCACCGGCGGCTCGATGGAGTACACGATCCGGCTGCTCACCGACCGCGGCGCCGATGACGTCACGGCCATCTGCGCCCTGGCCGCGCCGGAAGGCTTGGCGCACCTGGAAAAGACCGGCCTGCCGGTCCGCGTCGTCACCGCCAGCATCGACGAGCGCCTCAACGACTCGGGCTTCATCGTCCCGGGCCTCGGCGACGCCGGTGACCGCCAATACGGCGCCGTCTGAAGCCTTGCCCCTCCTGAAGTGGCGGTGGGTGGCCGTCGCCGGCGCGTCGGTCGCGGTCGTCACGGCCGGGCTGCTGTGGCTGCTGCTGGGCTGGTCCGGGTCGCCGGAAGCGCCGGTGCGCATCGACGCCGTCAAGACGGCGTTCGGCATCGGCGCGGGCGCCGGCGGCGTCTTCGCGCTGTGGCTGGCGACGCGCCGCCAGCGCACGATGGAGCTGCAGCTCGCCGAGACGACCCGCGTCGCGGGCGTGACCGAACGCGATCTCGAGGAGCGGCGGGTCACCGAGCTGTACACGAAGGCCGTCGAGCAGCTCGGCAGCGACAAGGCGCCGGTGCGGCTCGGCGGGCTCTACGCGCTGGAACGGCTCGGGCAGGACAACCCGAAACAGCGCCAGACGATCGTGAACGTGCTGTGCGCCTACCTGCGGATGCCGTTCAAGGCCCCCGTCGTCGGACTCAAGGGCAGTGCGGCACGTGACCTGGCCGACGACCCCGGGGAGGGTGAACTCCTCGTCCGGCTGGCCGTGCAGGAGCTGCTCAAGACGCATCTGAGCCACAACGCGGCGGGCTACTGGCCGGGGATGTCGATCGACCTGCAGCGAGCCACTCTCGTCGACTTCCGGCTGAGCGGCTGCACCTTGGCCGCCGCCGACTTCAGCCGCGCGAGGTTCGTCGGTCAGCTCCACATCCGCGGTACGCACTTCACCGGCCAGGTGGGGTTCTACGGCACGGAGTTCCGCGACATCGTGAACTTCGACCGGTCGGTCTTCGAGGAAGGCGCTTTCTTCTCCCGGGCGCACTTCGCCGGCAGCGTCCGCTTCACCCGGATCCGATCCGGGGGCCGGTTCGAGTTTTCGCGCACGGTCTTCGAAGAGGGAGCCGACTTCGAGGGCGGCGAACACCAGGAACTCGACCTGACCGACGCGCAGTTCCCTCAGGACGGCACCAAGTAGAGCTCCTGCTTCCCGAGCGTCGGCGCGTCGAGCGTCCAGTGCGCGAGGGCGTCCGGCGGCGGGCTCGGCAGCCGGCGCAGCACCAGGTCGGGACGCCGCGGCCGGACGTCGAAGTCGAAGAACGCGTAGTCCACCCGCAGCGCCGCGCGGACCCACCGGTCACCGGCGCCGCGGGCGTCGATGGCCGCCGGCAGCAGTCCGCGGTCGGCGAAGACGTCGACGATCGCGCACCCGCACGTGTAGGCCAGCACGCCGATCTCCCCGGCGCTGCCGACGACGCGTGACCCGGCCAGCGCGTGCAGGTCGCGGCCGATCTCGGCGTACTTCGCCGTCGAGGCGTAGTTGGACGTCAGCGGCGCGAACTCCCGGGGCAGTCCCGGCGCCGCGTACGCGATCACGCTCGCGCCCACCACCGCGAGGACCACGCCGGTTGCGAGCCGCCCCGAAAGCCACGCGCAGGCGAAGATCGTCGCCGTCGTGATCCCCGGGCCGTAGTACCAGTGGTAGGGCGGGACGGTCAGCAGCACGTACGCGAAGTGGTAGACCGCGCCGCCCAGGGCCAGGAGCGCGAACGGCCGCAGTGCGGGTGACCGCCGGAAGGCGAAGGGCACCGCCAAGAGCGGCAAGAACGACAGCGCCGCCGTCCACGGCGAGGTCCGCGCGTAGAAAAGCGGGCCGTTGGCGAAGGTCCAGTCGCCCCAGGTTCGTTGCGCGCCCTGCAGCGTCTTGATCACGAAGGTGTCGGGCACCGCTGCGCCGAGCACGACCCAGCTGAAGGCGAACCACGGCAGGGCGACCAGCGCGGCGCCGAGCAAGGCCCGTCCGGAACGCAGTGAGAAGCCCAGGACGACGGCGAAGATCAGCAGGTCCAGCCGTACGAGCGCGAGTGCGCCGGCGGTCAGCCCGAAGGCGAGCGGCCGCCGTTCGGCGGCGAACACCGCCAGCCACGCGAGCACCGCGGCGCCCAGCGCGACCTCCAGCCCGATCGACGAGAGCAGCAGCGGGTTCACGGTCAGTGCCGCGAACGCGAGCACCGGGAACCAGCGCGGCAACGCCGTGCCGAGCCGGCGCAGGGCCAGGACGAGCGCGACCTGGCACAGCACGTACAGCACGCCGGCCGCGACGACGGCGTCGCGCACCACGAAGGTCAAGGCGGCCAGGGCGAGGACGTTCGCCGGTGACGTCGCCGAGTTCGACGTCGCGTCGGCCAGCAGCCCCCAGTGCCCGTGGAACGCGAGGTTGCGCGCGTAGGCGAGCGTGATGAACGTGTCGTCGACGAGGTGCGGCCGGGCCAGCAGGAACACCACCGCCGACACGCACGCGACCGCCGCGGGAAGGCGCCAAGGCCGGGTCTGCTTGTCCGTGGTCCGGACCTGCTCGATGATCACGAGGGGAAGTGGCCGTCCGGTTCGCGAAAGTTGCGCGCAACATCCCGGCCGGTGCCGGCCACTGAAGGGTGTGACAAGCCATGCGACGGGGGCGCCGGTGGATGATCGGGCACTGTGGGACAAGGCTTCCGGGGGTGACGAAGCAGCCTTCAGTGAGCTGTTCGAGCGGCACGCCGAAGCCGTCTGGAACCACGCCTACCGGCTGACCGGCTCGTGGTCCGCCGCCGAGGACCTCACCTCGAACACCTTCCTCATCGCCTGGCGCCGCCGCGCCGACGTCACGCTGGTGCGGGACAGCGCCCTGCCGTGGCTCTACACGGTGGCCGGCAACGCCGCCCGCGACGAACACCGCGGCGCGAGACGGCGGCTGCGGCTGATCCGCAAGATCCCGGAGCCGCCGGTGGTGTCCGACCACGCCGACGCGGTGGCCGAGCAGCTCGACGGCGAGCGGCGGCTGCGCGAGGTCGTCCAAGCCGTGCGGACGCTGCCGAAGTCGCAGCGCGCCGTCGTCGAGCTGTGCCTGCTCGGGGACCTGAGCGTCGCCGACGCGGCCGCGTTGCTGGCCGTCGCCGAGGTCACCGTCCGCGCCCACCTGTCCCGGGCGCGCGCCCGGCTGCGCACGCTGCTGGAGGAGAAATGAGCGACGACCTCCGAGGGCTCCCGCCGCGGCGCGCACTGCCGGAGGACGTCCGTGACCGGCTGCGCGCGGAGGTCCGCGCCGGAATCGGGAAACCCCGGCGGCCCCGGCAGGTCTGGTACGTCGCCGCGGCGGCCGTCGTCGTGCTGGCCGCGGGCGCGGTCGTCGCGACGCAGGTGATCCGGCAGCCGGTCGCCACCCCCGGGCCGCCGCCGGACCCGGGAGACCACCTCACCCTCGACGCGAAGGTGGCGACGGCCGCGCTGGACCGCTGCTGGGCGGCCGTGGAGACGGCGGGCAAGACGGACCGCGTGCCGCCGCGCGAGGAGTGGGTCCCGCTGTTCACTGAGGTCTTGGGGCCGGAATCGGTGGTCGCGGCGACCGCCGCGGGCAAGCCGATGTTCTGCGACACCACGGAGACGACCGTGACGCTGTCGGACCCGGCGGCCACGCCCGCGTACGCGCCGGGCACGCGCACCGGGTTGCTGCTGCAGAGCCCGACCGGCGTGGTCGCCGGGGTCGTGGATCCTCGTGCGGCGACCGCCTTCCTCGGGTCGCGGACCGAGGCCGGGGACACCATGTCGCAGTCGATCCGCCCCTCTTCGGTCACCGGTCAGTTCATCGCGATGACCCGGACCGCCGTGTGGGCGACGACGCTCACCGTCGAAAGCCCTCCGGCACCGGGCGCGACCGTGCTGCCCCAGCCGCCACCCTGGCTGCTCATGGCGGTCGACCGGCCGGTCACCGCCGAGCGGACCTCACCCGCGGGCCGGGCGCTGGACGAGTGCCTGAACACCTCCGAAGAGGTGATTCCGGACGCGGCCGCGTACGTGCCGGGACCGCTGCTCGCAACCGGGGACTTCCGCGTGGTCATGGGGCGCCGGGGCGACCGGGTCGTGGTCTGTGAGACCCAGCCCGACTACTCGCGGCCGGCCTCGAGGTCTCGCGCGTTCCCCGACTTCGCCGGGCCGCAGACCCCGGCGGCGCGCACGTTGACCGTGGACACGCTGGGCGCGGTCGAGGCGGGCGCCCCGCGGGGGCACTCGCGGCACCCGTTCGTCGCGGCGCTGCCGCTGACGGCGACGAAGGCGACGATCGACTTCGGCATCGGGACGAGCGTCGAGGCCGACGTCGTCGACGGCATGGTCGCAGCCTGGGTCCCGGAGAACATCGACCTCTCCCCGGATGCGACGGTCCACGTGCGCGCGCGTGACTCGCTCAACCGGACCGTCTACGACGGTTCGTTGCGGCTGAGATGAGGCCGCAGCCAGCCGGAGGCGTTCGCGCGCAGGGCCGTTTCGTACGAGTCGGTCACGTCGAACTCCTCCGGCAGGTTGCCGGTCAGCTCGAGGGAGACGAGCCCGTGCACGAAGGCCCAGCAGCCGACCGCGACCGTCTCCGGCGGGACGTCGAGGAAGACGCCGTCGGCGATCGCGCGGCGGATGATCGCCTCCAGGGGTTCGAGGGTCTTGCGGGCCAGCTTTTCGGCGTCTTCGTTGGGCTCGAACCCGGGGACCGACCTGGTGAACATGATCCCGTACAGGTTCGGGTCGGCCAGCGCGCTGGCGCGGTAGGCGCTGCCGAGCGCGACGAGATCGCCGACCGGGTCGCCGGTCAGCACGGTGCTGGCCATCCGGGCACCGAAACGGCGAAAGCCCTCGGTGTACAGGGCGTTCACCAGATCGGGTTTGCTGCCGAAGAGGGAGTACACGGCGGTGGTCGACGTCCCGGCGTCGGCGGCCAGCTTCCGCAGGGAAAGCGCCTTCGGCCCGTCCGCGGCGATGAGCTCCCCGGCGCGGTCGAGGAGCTTCAGCCGGAGCGCTTCGTCGTGTGTCCGTGGTCGAGCCATCTACGCAGCGTATCGGAACGCTGTTATGAATGGCCAGGGTGAAGAGTTGACCTGGAGTGCACTCCAGGTCGTAGTGTCGAGCGCATGAGCTACTCGATAGCGGAAGCCGCGCGACGTAGCGGACTGTCGATCGACACTCTCCGGTACTACGAGCGCATCAAACTGCTCGACCCGCCCGCGCGGGACACCGCGGGCCGCCGGGCCTACTCCGACGACGACCTCGGCTGGCTGGGGTTCCTGACCAAGCTGCGCACCACCGGGATGCCCATCAAGAGCATGCGCGAGTACGCGTCGCTGCGCCGCCACGGCGTCGCCAGCGCGGGCCGCCGCAAGGCCCTGCTGGTGGAGCAGCGGCGGTCGGTCGCCGAGCGGATCGCCGAGCTGCAGGGATGCCTCGACATCCTCGACTACAAGATCGACAACTACGCCCAAGTCGAGCGCAACGTGCTCGGCGTGGAACCCGGCAGGGAGGAAATTTCCGCGTGAAGACCAGGAAGCTCGGCGGTCTGGAGGTCAGCGCCCAGGGCCTCGGCTGCATGGGGATGAGCCAGGCCTACGGCGTCCGCGACAACGACGAAGAGTCGATCGCGACGATCCACCGGGCCCTCGACCTCGGCGTCACGCTGCTCGACACCGCGAACGTCTACGCCGACGGCGTCAACGAGGAGCTGGTCGGCCGCGCGATCGCCGGCCGCCGCGACGAGGTCGTGCTCGCGACGAAGTTCGGCATCGTGTGGACTGACGGCGCGATGGGCGCCCGCGGCGACGCCGAGTACGTCAAGCAGTCCTGCGACGAGTCGCTGCGGCGGCTCGGCGTCGACCACATCGACCTGTACTACCAGCACCGCGTCGACCCGGACACGCCGATCGAGGAGACCTGGGGAGCGCTGGCTTCGCTGGTGGAGGCCGGAAAGATCCGGTACGCCGGGATTTCCGAGGCGAGCGCGGCGACGATCCGCGCCGCGCACGCGGTGCACCCGGTGACCGCGCTGCAGAGCGAGTGGTCGCTGTGGACCCGCGGCATCGAGGGCGAAATCCTGGACACGTGCCGGGAGCTTGGCGTCGGTGTCGTGCCGTTCTCGCCGCTGGGCCGCGGTTTCCTGACGGGCGCGGTGAAGTCGATGGCGGACCTGCCGGAGGACGACATGCGCCGCGGCCTGCCGCGGTTCGCCGAGGGCAACTTCGAGCGCAACATGGCGATCGTCGACGCGCTGCGCGAGCTGGCCGAGGCCAAGGGCGTCACGGCGGGGCAGCTGGCGCTCGCGTGGGTGCAGTCCCACGGCGAAGACGTCGTCCCGATCCCGGGGACGAAACGCCGCAAGTACCTCGAGGAGAACGTGGCGGCGGCTTCGCTGGAGCTCACGGCGGACGACCTGGCGGCCATCGCGGCAGCCGCGCCCGCCGAGGCGATCGCGGGGGAGCGTTACCCGGAGCGCCTGGCCCGCGCCGCCGGCAAGTAAGCAGTCTGCCGCAGCCCTCGTGAGTGAGAAACAGGGTTAGAACACTGTTTCTCACTCACGACCGGGCCACCTTCTGAGCCTTTTCTGAGATCTCCGGAGCAGGCTCGGCGCCGATCAAGGTCGGTGCCGAGCCTGCAGGAGGTCGTCGTGGAGGAAGTGCTCGATTATCTGGTCGTCGGGGCCGGGCCGGCGGGGTTGCAGCTGGGGCAGCACCTCGGCCACGCTGGCCACCGGTACCTGGTGCTGGAAGGCGGTTCCGCGCCCGGCCACTTCTTCGAGACCTTCCCCCGGCACCGGACGCTCATCTCCATCAACAAGAAGCACACCGGGTACGCGGACCCGGAGCTGCGCATGCGGATGGACTGGAACTCGATCCTGACCGAGGGCGACGAGGACCAGCCCGTCTTCACCGACTACAGCGAGAAGCTTTTCCCGGACGCCCCGGACTTTCTGCGCTACCTGGCCGACTACGCGGCGAAGCACGAAGTCAACGTCCGCTACGACACCCGGGTGACGCGCATCCGCCGAGACCCGGAAAGCGCTGTCTTCATCCTCACCGCGGGTGACGACGAGTTCAAAGCGCATCGGCTGATCATGGCCAGCGGCGTCACCAAGCCGTACATCCCGCAGTTCCCCGGTGTCGAGCTGATCGACCAGTACGTGGACGTCGACGTCGCCCCGAAGAGCTTCACCGACCAGCGCGTCCTGGTGCTGGGCAAGGGGAACTCCGCCTTCGAGACCGCCGACAACCTCATCGAGACCGCCGCGGTCGTACACGTCGGCGGCCCGCGGCCGGTGAAGCTCGCCTGGCGCACCCACTTCGTCGGCCACCTGCGCGCCTACAACGCGGGCATCCTCGACATGTACCAGCTGAAGCTCCAGCACGCGATCCTCGACGGCGACGTCCGCGAGGTCCGCAAGGACGCCGACGGCTACCACGTCAAGTTCGCCTTCGCCCGCGCCGAAGAGGTCATCAAGGAAATCCGCTACGACCGCGTGATCGGCTGCACCGGCTTCCGCTTCGACGCGGAGCTCTTCGACGAGGACTGCCGCCCCCAGCTCACCATCAACGACCGCTTCCCCGCGCAGACGCCGGACTGGGAGTCGGTCAACGTGCCCGGCCTCTACTTCGCCGGCACCATCACGCAGGTCCGCGACTTCAAGAAGGCCACCAGCGCGTTCATCCACGGCTTCCGCTACGGCGTCCGCGCGCTGGCCAAGGTCCTGAACGAGCGTCACCACGACACGCCGTGGCCGGCCACCGAGCTGCCCGCCAAACCGGACGCCATGACCGACGCCATGATCACCCGGATCAACCGGACTTCCGCGCTGTACCAGCAGTTCGGCTTCCTCGGCGACGCGCTGGTCGTCGACGCCGACACCGCGCGCTACCTCGAGGAGGTGCCGGTCGACCGCCTTCTCCGGGACGCGCCGGAGGAGGCCTACGTCGTCACCCTCGACTACGGCCCCGACCACGACAAGGTCGACCCGTTCGACTTCGTCGCGCGCGCCGCCCAGGACCAGGCCAACGACCACGGCGAAGGCCACTACCTGCACCCGATCGTCCGGCACTACCGCCGCGGCGAGCTCGTCGCGACCCACCACGTCACCGAGAACCTCGAAAACGAGTGGGACAACGAAGAGGTGCACGTCGAGCCGCTGACCGCGTTCTTCGCCCGGGAGCTGTGATGCGCACGATCGCGGAGTTCGAGGCGGCGGCCCGCCAGCGCCTCGACCCGGTGCACTACGACTACTTCGCGGGTGGCGCGCAGGACGAGATCACCGTGGCGGAGAACGAATCGGCGTTCAAGAAGCTGCGGCTGCTCCCGCGGGTCCTGCGCGGCAGCGACAAACGCGACCTGAGCCTGACGCTGCTCGGGACGCCGTCCTCGATGCCGATCCTCGTCGCGCCCACGGCGTTCCACCGGCTCGCGCACGCCGACGGCGAGCTGGCCACCGCCCGCGCGGCGGCGCGCGCCGGCACGATCATGATCGTCAGCATGGCCTCGACCACCGCGATCGAGGACATCGCCGCGGCGGCTCGCGAGGTCGCCCCGGACCCGGGCCTGTGGTTCCAGCTCTACCTGCAGCCCGATCTGGAGTTCACCGAGGCGATCGTTCGGCGCGCCGAAAACGCGGGCGTCAAGGCGTTCGTCGTGACCGTCGACTCGCCGGTGCTCGGCCGCCGCGAGCGTGACGACCGCAACGACTTCCACGACCTGCCGCCGGGGCTGGTCGTGGAGAACCTCCGCAACCTCGAGCTGGAGAACCGCAGCGGCGGCAACGCGAGTCACGTCCGCGAGATCGTCATGTCGGCCGGGTTGAGCTGGGACCACATCGCGTGGCTGCGGTCGAAGACCAAGCTCCCGGTGCTGATCAAGGGCGTGCTGCACGCCGAGGACGCGCGGCTGGCCGTGCACCACGGCGTCGCCGGGATCGTCGTGTCCAACCACGGCGGCCGTCAGCTCGACACCGTGCCCGCGACCATCGACGTGCTCCCCGAGATCGCGGCGGCCGTCGGCGGGGCGATCTCGGTGCTGCTCGACGGCGGGATCCGGCGCGGCACCGACGTCGTCAAGGCCCTGGCCCTCGGCGCGGACGCGGTCGGCGTCGGCCGGCCGGTCGTGTGGGGGCTTGCCGCGGGCGGCCGCGAGGGCGTCACGCAGGTCCTCGAACTGCTGCGTGACGACTTCGACCAGGCGCTGGCCATGTGCGGCGGCCGGCACCCGGCCGACCTGACTCCGGACCAGGTGCGGCGATGATCGGGAAAGCGCTTGCGGCTGCGGCCCTGGTCACCGCCCCGGCGTGGCTGCCGGCCCGGGTGGTCGCGCTGCGGATGCGGATCTTCGAGCTGGTCAACGGCCAGGACGTGGTGACGATCCCGGGGGAGCAGGTCGGCGTCGGGGACTTCCGGCGCGTCTACGCCGACCCGGCGGCGAACGGCCGCAGCCGCGGCGCCGCGCTGTCCGACCTGTTCTGGTACTGGCTCGCGCCCGGGCCCGAGGTGCACCAGGAGCACCTCGAAGCCGGGTCGCGCTACGACGAGGTCGCCAAGTGCACCCGGCACATCCTGGTGCGGTCCAAAAAGGACTCCGAGGAGCTGGCCCGCCGCGTGGCCGCCCACGTCCTGGACGACGTGCGGCCCGGGCTCGTCCGGTTCCGCGACGAGATGATGCCGATCTGGGCCGAGCTGTACTACGAGTTGGTGTTCGACGAGCCGTGCCCGCCCGAGGCGCGTGACCTCATCGTGGCGCACGCCGACGACGTCGTCTCGGCCCTGAAGTGCGTGCGGCCGCGGAACATGCGCCGCCGGGCCCGGCTGACGAAGTACCTGCGGCGGCGCCTCGCCGACGTCCCGCACCCGCTGCCGCAGTCCCTGACACCGGCGGAGCAGGTCTACTACCTGCAGGGCACGTTCTTCAACACCGCCGTCGTGCAGATGTCCGAGGCGATGGCGCACCTGCTGATGATCGTCGCGCAGCGCCCGGAGGTCCAACGAAGGCTCGTCGAGCACCCGGACGACGACGCCTACCTGGACTGGGTCATCGACGACGGCCTGCGCGAGTACCCGCTGTTCGGCATCGCGCACCGGATCTCCACCGCCGACATCGACCTGGCGGACCTGACCATCCCGGCGGGCACGGTGCTGTGCTTCAGCTACCCGGGCTTCGCGGCCCAGACCGCGAAGGACGAGTTCATCCCGTTCGGCGTCGCGCAGAACCGCGCGTGCCCGGCCCGCGGCCTGGCCCCGCCGACCATGCGGGTCGTGACGCGCGAAGTCCTGCGCCGCTTCAGCCTCGCCTCTACGGCCGGCCACACGCGCTCCATCCCCAACCGCGGCCCGGCACTGCTCACGCCCCGCGGTGCGCGCCGCCGGCGTGCGCCCCTGGTGTGGCTCGCGGTCCGCGACCGCTGGGAAGACGTCTGGCGCAGCTTCGCCCAGCTCGTCTTCGGCACGTACATGGTGCTCGACGCGCGCAAGCAAGCCCTCTGCTCGACCTACTTCGCCGGAGGTAACTCATGAGCCCGTCCGAGGCGGCACCCACGTTCTTCCTCGCCGTCGTGGCGATCCTGGTGGTGGTCCGGCTGGTCTGCATGGCCGCGGTCAAGCTCGGCCAGCCACCGGTGGTCGGGGAGATGATCGCCGGGGTGCTCCTCGGCCCCTCGCTGTTCGGGCTGCTGCTGCCGGACGTCCAGGCGGCGCTGTTCCCGGACGCGATCCGGTCGCTGCTTTACGTCGGCGGCCAGATCGGCCTGGTCATCTACATGTTCGGCGCCGGCTACGAGTTCAACCTGGGCAGCATCGTGAAGTCGCGGAAGTCGGTCGCGGCGATCTCGTCGGCCGGGACACTGGTGCCCTTGGTGCTCGGGATCGGCGTCGCCGTCCTGGGCACGTCGTGGGTCGGCATCGGCAAGGAAGGCGTTTCGCTGGTGACGTCGGCCGCGTTCGTCGGGGTGGCGGTGGCGATCACGGCGTTCCCGATGATGGTCCGGATCATCACCGAACGCGGGATCGGGTCGACGCGGTTCGGCTCGCTGGCATTGGCCTGCGGCGCGCTCGACGACGTACTCGCGTGGCTGCTGCTGGCGGTCGTGCTGGGGATGCACGCCGGGTCGCTGGGGCCGATCGCGCTCGCGCTCGGCGGCGGGCTGCTGTTCGCGCTGCTGGTGTTCATCGTCGGGCGGCGCCTGCTGGCCCGGGTGATGGGCAGTGACCGGGTGAGCGTCGACCAGCGGGTGCTCATCACCGCGATGACGCTGTTCGCGGCCGCCTGGTTCACCGACACCATCGGGCTGTACGCGGTGTTCGGCGCGTTCACCGTCGGGGTGGCGTTCCCGCGCGGCGCGGCCTCCGACGCCGTGCTCGCGAAGATCATGCCGATCGGGTCGATCGTGTTCGTTCCGCTGTTCTTCACCTATTCCGGCCTGAACACCCGGTTCGCGCTGCTCGCCGACCCGAAGCTGCTCGCCTTCGCGCTGGTGACGGTGGCGGTCGCGATCGTCGGCAAGCTGGGCGCGTCCTGGGGCGCAGCGCGGCTGGCGGGGGAACCGCCGGAGATCGCGACGCGCGTCGGCGTGCTCGTCAACGCGCGCGGGCTGATGCAGCTGATCGCGCTCAACGTCGGGCTCGCCGCGGGGATCGTCTCGACGGCGTTGTTCACGGTGCTGGTGCTCGTCGCGCTGGTCACCACCATCATGACCGCGCCCGTGCTCAGCTGGCTCGACCGGCGCGATGCCCGCAAGGGGAGCAGCGAGGTGCTCCTGATGGCCGAACCGGTCCCGGTGACCGGGAAAAGTTGATAGTTCAATTTCGGAAAATCACTGCCAGTATGGGTTCGTGCACGATGGGGCTGCGAAATCGCGAGTGCTCCTGGTCGAGGACGACCGGGAACTGGCGGGCATGCTCGCCGAGCTGCTCGCGGACGAAGGCTACGAAACCGACGCGGCGCACGACGGGCAGCGCGGTCTGCACCTCGGGCTCACCGGGCGGTACGACGTGATGATCATCGACCGGCGCCTCCCGGTGCTGGACGGCCTCGAACTGATCGCCCGGCTGCGGGCGCGCGCGGTGACCACGCGGGTCCTGGTGCTCTCGGCGCTGGGCGAGCTCGCCGACCGCGTCGGCGGGCTCGACGCCGGCGCCGACGACTACCTCGTCAAGCCGTTCGAGGCCGAGGAGCTGCTGGCCCGGCTGCGCGCGCTCGGCCGCCGTGACATGGAGGGCGCGGAGTGCCTTCCGCTCGGTGCGGCGGCCCTGGACCTGCAGCGGCACGAGGTCGTGCTGCCGCGCGGGGAGCGGATCACGTTGTCCGGCCGGGAGTTCGAGCTGCTGCGGACGCTGGCGCAGCGGCCGAAGGCGATCCACCCGCGGGCGTCGCTGCGGACGAACGTCTTCGCCGACTCGACCGGTGAGTCCATTGTGGACACTTATGTGTACTACCTGCGGCGCAAGCTCGGCCGCGACGTCGTCCGGACGGTGCACGGCCTCGGCTACCAGATCGGCGCGGTATGAGACCCGACCCGGAAGAGCGGGCCCTGCGGCGGGCGCGGTGGGCGATCACCGCGCAGATCGCCGTCGTGGTGTCGATGCTGGTCGCCGTCGCGGGCGGAATCGCGTACGCGATGCTGCTGACGCGGCAGCACGCCGAGGCCGACCGCACGCTGGCCAGGACGGCCGAGCTGGGCCCGGCCGCGACCCCGCCTGGCTGCGTCTGGCTGTTCACCCCGGTCCTGCACGCGCCCGCGGGCCCGTCCCCGGCCGGAATGCCGATCCCGGCGCTGGACGCGACGGTGCCCTCACCCGGGGACGTCCACACGGAACGGCGCCCGATCGGCGGCATGACGTACACGATCCGGGTCGAGAACCGCGGCGGCGTCGTTTCGCAGGCGTTCTTCGAGGAGCTGTACCAGATCCAGGACCGCTCGTCGCTGGTGTCCGGGCTCGTGGTCGCCGAGGTGCTGGCGCTGCTCGCGGCCGTGCTGTGCGGCCGGGTGCTGGCCTGCCGGGCGATCCGGCCCCTGGCCGACGCGCTGCGGCGGCAGCGGACGTTCGTCGCGGACGCGTCCCACGAACTGCGCGCCCCGCTGACCCGCCTGCACACGCGGGCGCAGCTGCTGGCGCGGCGCGCGTCCGGCCGCGACGCGGACGATCTGGACCAGCTGGTCCGCGGCACGCGCGAACTCGGCGAAGTCGTCGAGGACCTGCTGTTGTCGGCGCAGGCGTGCGACCGGCCGGAGTTCGAGCTGGTGGAGCTGGGCGGGCTCGCCGAGGAAGCGGTCGCGGCGGAGGCGGTGCGCGCGGGGGAGGGCCGGGTCCGGCTCGCGGTGTCGCGGGAGCGGCGGCCGTACGTCGTCCAGGGCGTCCCGACCGCGCTGCGGCGCGTGCTTTCGGCGTTGCTGGACAACGCTTTGGGCCACACCCCGCCGGGCGGCTCGATCGAGGTGTGGCTGGGCGTGCCGGACGAAAGACACGTGGAGCTGCGGATCCGCGACACCGGCATCGGCTTCCCCTCGGCCGACGCGGACCGCATCTTCGAGCGGTTCGCCCGCGGTTCCGACGGCGACGGCCGCCGGTTCGGCCTGGGGCTGGCCCTGGTCCGCGAGGTCGTGACGGGCCACGGCGGCACGATCGCGGCAGCGGGCCGCCCGGGCGACGGAGCCACGTTCACCCTGAGGCTGCTCCGCGCCGACCCCGCGTGATCAGGGCCGGAACTCGCGTGACGGAACCCGGAACTCGCGTGACTTAAGCCGGAACTCGCGAGTTCCGGCCCCAATCACGCAAGTCACGTCTTCAATCACGCGAGTTCCGGGTTTGGAGCAGGGCGAAGCGGAGCTGCCGGGCCACTTGCGGTGGGGCCGGCGGGAGGAGTGACTCGATTTCGGCTGCCAGGGCGGGGGACGGGGTCGTGTACGTCGCCGCCGTGTGGTGCAGCCAGGCGTGCAGGTCTTGCTCGGCGTCGGCGCCCAGGGCTTCGTCGGCCAGCAGCGTGAGGTCCGTGTGCAGGCGTAACCACGTGTCGCGGTCGCGTAGCAGCGCCGCGGCGGCCCGTCGTGTGTGGAGGGATTCCGCGGCGAGCGACTCCCGCAGCGCGGGCACGCCGACCAGCGCGGGCTTGCCGCGCAGGAACTCCACCACCTGGCGGGTCACCGCGGGCGACGGATCCGTCAGCAACGGCGCGACCGCCGCCGACTCCGGGGCGATCCGTCGCAGGCCGCGGACGGCCGCGCGCCGGATCCGCGGGCGCTCGTCGGTGAGCCGGTCCTCCAGCAGTCCGGCGTCGGCGGCGGTCCCGGTCTCGCCGAGCCCGGCAAGCACGCCGAAGGACACGTGCATCGCGCGGTAGTACGCGGCCGGGTTGCCACCTGCCTTGACCACCAGCGCTTGCGCCATCGACCGCACCGCCGACGACCGGTCGGCCAGGTGGGCCACCACCGCGTCGGGCCCGAGCAGCGTCAACGCCCGCATCCGGACCTTCGGCGCCCCGGCCGCGAGGAGCTCTTCGACGCACTCACCGCGGTCGAGCAGCGCGTTGCCGCACACCGCGCGGACCACGAAGTCGTGGTCCCGCACCGCGATGTCCAGCAGGCGCGCCCGGGAAAGGCGCCCGAGCGCCTCGGAGTGGACCCAGCGCCGGATGTCCCGGTCGTCGATCGCCAGCGCCGCGTCGAGGTGGTCCGGCAGCGCCCGCCGGAACAGCGCCGTCATCCAGTCGTCGACCTGCCGGCGCCGGAGCACGCAGATCAGCGGCAGCATCGCCCGCAGGGTCGCGGAGTCCAATCTGGCCACTGCCGCTTCCCGGGCGCGCTCGCGGATCGCCGCGACCCAGTCGACGGACCGGATGAGCAGCAGCGGCACCGCCTCGGGATCGGCGCTGACGGCCAGCCGCTCGACGGCCACTTCGCGCATCCGGCCGTTCCCGTGGCACGCGGCCTCGGCCAGCTTTTCCCGCGAAAGGGGCACGAGCTCGCCACCGGGGAAGCGGTACCAGTTCTGGTCGGTCCACCACGCTCGCCGCACGGCGACGTCGAAGTCCGCCCAGCGCCGCACGTCACCCGCGGCGAAGGCGTCCAGATCGGGCAGCCCGGTTTCGAACACGCACCCAGCCTGTCAGGCGTGTCGAACCGG
The DNA here is from genome assembly GCF_040682155.1 of Amycolatopsis sp. NPDC051371. Classification (NCBI taxonomy): domain Bacteria; kingdom Bacillati; phylum Actinomycetota; class Actinomycetes; order Pseudonocardiales; family Pseudonocardiaceae; genus Amycolatopsis; species Amycolatopsis sp. NPDC051371. The sequence goes on along the minus strand of NZ_JBFBAG010000036.1, from coordinate 8,689 downwards.
TTTCAGCTCAGCAGGGCCTGGACCGCGGCGGGGGCGTCGGCGATCGCTACCGGGTTCTGCTCCCGCGTCGAGAGGCTGCGGACCGTGACGTTGCCGGCCGCCCAGTCCTCCTGGCCGACGATCACCACCGCGACCGCGCCCGCCTTGTCCGCGCGGGTCAGCTCCTTGCCCAGCTTGCGGTGCTCGATCGGCGTCGACGTCCGGAGCCCGGCGGCGCGCAGTGACGACGCCACCGAGCGGGCCGCGTCCGAGAGGTCCTCGGTCACCGGGATCACCATGACGTCGACCTCGCTGCGCGGTGCCGGCGTGAGGCCGTGCGTCCCGAGGAAGTCGATCAGCGTGACGTCGCCCATGCCGAACCCGATGCCCGGGATCTGCTGCGGCGTGAACATCGACGCGAGGTCGCTGTAGCGGCCGCCGCCGAAGAGGGCGCGGCGGTTCTCCGGCGAGGTGTCGAAGACCTCGAACACGGTCGACGTGTAGTACGCCAGCCCGCGTACGATCATCGGCTCGTACTTCACCAGGCTGCCCGCGCTGCTGTTCAGCACGCGCACGAGGTTCGACTGCTCGCGCACCTCGGCCGGCAGCTCGTCGAGCAGGGCCTCGCCCGCGCCGAGCGTCTCGGCCAGCTTCTCGAACTGCTTGTCCGAGAGCCCGATCTCCGCTGCGCTCTCCGCCAGCTTCTCGCGCGGGTACTTCTCCCAGCGGTCGACGAGCGCGAACACCTGGGCCAGGTGGTCTTCGGAAACCCCGGCGACGTCGGTGAGCGCCGACGTCAGCAGGTTCCGGTCGTTGACCCGCAGCACGAACATGTCCGGCGTCGCGCCCAGCGCGGCCATCATGTCGTGGACCAGCTCGAAGATCTCGATCTCGCAGTTGGCGCTGTCCGAGCCGAAGATGTCGGCGTTGATCTGCCAGTGCTCGCGCACGCGGCCGCGCTGCGGCGCCTCGTACCGGTGGCAGTTCGGGTGGCTGTACCAGCGGACGGGGAACGACAGCGACTTGGCGCTCCCGGCGATCATCCGCGCGACCGACGGCGTCATCTCCGGGCGCAGCGCGAGCCGCCGCCCGCCCTTGTCGGTGAGGGTGTACAGCTGCTTGTCGGCGAGCTCCTGACCCGATTTCCGCTCGTAGATCTCGGCGGATTCGAGGATCGGGCCGTCGTAGCGGAGGAAGCCGCGGCGCTCGAGGACGTCGTAGAGATGACCGAACACCTGCGTCCGGACGGACATTTCGGCGGGCAGGAAGTCCCGGGTCCCCTTGTAGGGCGCGGTCGGCAGGTATTCAGGCACGTCACCCAGCTTAACGACCGGCGCTCAGGCGAAGGCGACCCCGTACGCGGTGAGCAGCGTGCCGGCGCCCAGCAGCACCGCACCGGCGGACGTCACGCGGCCGCCGAGCTTGCCCTGGTTCGGGATCAGGTGGAGGAAGAAGCCGCCGGACTGGGCGAGGATCCCGAAGAGCAGCAGGAAGCACGTGATCCACAGGGTGGCGTCGGACAGGGTGGTCCGGCTGAGGATCTGCAGCGCGACCAGGGCGAGGATCAGCAGGACGCCGGCGTGCGCGTGGCCGGCGCGGAACATCGAGCGCTGGTGTTCGGTGAGCTTCCGGTCGCGCATGACGCCCATCAGGGCGTAACCGCCGTACATGACGGTGGGGAGTGAGACCAGGGCGATCACGGTGAAGAGCTGGGTGGGTCCGTGCATCGGGGGACTCCTTCGAGGTGGGCTGGGCTCACGATAACACTGTTTTAAAACGGTGTCACCAAACCGGGCATTCCCCGAACGTGGAACTAGGCGACGCGGCCCTGGGCCAGCACCAAGAGGGGGTTCCGCAGGGCGGCGAGCGACGCCAGCGGGTCACCCTCGACGACGAGCACGTCGGCGGCCAGGCCCGGCTCGAGCCGGCCGGTCACCGAAGTCAGGCCGAGCCCCGCCGCGGAATCACACGTGGCGATCTCCAAGATCCGCCGCCGCGGAAACCCGAGCCACTCGTACAGTTCCAGCGCTCCCACCGGATCGTCGAACACCGATCCCGGCAACCCCGCGTCGGTCCCCGCAAGCAGCCGGACCCCGTGCTCCTCCAGCCACGGCAGCCGCCCGTACATCGCCTGGGCCGTCTCGTCGCCGAGCTTCTCGACGATCGTCCGCCAGTTGCGGCTGCTCGTCGAACACGCCGAAATCCCCGCCGAAGCCATCCGCTTCGCCACCGGTTCGCGTCGGTCGAAAGACCGTGGCCCGGTCAGGAAGCTGCAGTGCTCGATCGTCGACACCCCGGCCTCGACCGCCGCCTCGATCGCGTCGGCGCCGTGGGCGTGCGCCGCCACCGGCAACCCGTGGGTGGCCGCGTGGTCGACGATCAACGACAGCTGCCGGGCGTCGAACTGCGACTCCCACATGTCCGCGCCGCCCTCGGTGATCTGGCCGCCGCTGGCCATCACCTTGATCACGTCCGCGCCCGCCGCCGCGTTTTCGTCGATCAACGCGCGGATTTCGCCGTCGGAAGAGGTCGCGCCGCCGAAGAAGTGGCAGTGCCCGTCCGGCACCGTGATCGGCGGGCCCGACACCAGCAGCCGCGGGGCCACCTCGTCCGAGAAGGACTCGCGGACCGCCGCGCCCAGGTGCCCGCGGTCGCCGAGGTCGCGCACCGTCGTCACCCCGCTGCGCAGCATCGACGACAGCCGCGAGCGCGCGCCATCCAGAAGCGAACCGGCCTGAAAGTGGGCCAGCATCTCCCGCGATGCGTCGAAAGCCAGGTGCACGTGGACGTTGAACAAGCCGGCGAGCGCGGTTCCGGTGGGGAAGTCGCGCCGGATCGCGTCCGGCGCGGCCTGCGCGACGACCTCCGCGCGCGGACCTGCCGCCACGATCACGCCGCCGCGCACCAGCACCGCGCCGTCGTCGACCGGCGCCGACGGCCGCGGCAGCACCCGGCCCGCGGTGATCAGGGTGTCCACGTCACTCCCCGTTCCCCATCGCCGCCGACAGCGCCAGCAGCGGCCGGACGTCCGATTCGATGTCGTCCGCCGGCGCGGGCAGGACCTGCTTGGCGTGGCCGTCGCTCTCCTCGCCGGCCGCGTGCCGCGCCAGCGCCGTCTTCAACGCGTTCGCGGCGGCCCCGGGATCCGTGGCGACGACTTCGCCGAAGTCCGCGGTCAGGTACGGCGACAGCTGCACCAGGCCGTCCCGGATCTCGATCACCCGGCGGTAGTGCACGCGGTGGATGCTGCGCGGCGAAAGGAGTTCGCCACGCCGGCGCGGCGGTGTCCGCAGCACGATGCTGGGGAACGCCTGGACCAGGACCGTCCACAAGGGACCGAGCGCGTCGTGTTCGCGGCGGTGCTGGCGGCGCCGCCGCAACGCCGAGAACCGCGCCCGCACGCCGGGGTAGGTGACGCCGAGCAGGAACAGCATCCCGCCGACGATGACGAACGGCACCCCGAGCAGCAGCAGCACCTTGACGACCGGGCCGAACGCCCACGCCACCACGATGTACAGCGCGCGGCAGATGCTGCCCACGGCCGCGCAGGCCATCCCGGCCGCGCCCATCCGCAGCCCGATCCGCAGGTTCCGGTCGGCCACCCGCAGGTAGCGCACGATCCACGCCGTGCAGGCGATCAGGCCGTAGATCAGGTACAGCCCGGCGCCGAGGTAGAACAGCGCGATCCCGGTGTCGTGGATCGTCGACGGCCCGAGCGGCAGGCCGCGCAGCTCCGGCGCCGTCAGGGCCATCGTGACGATCATCAGCGTGATCGCCGCGGCCAGCGGCACCAGTTCCACCACCACCCGGCGGTAGCGCCGCGGGCCCAGCGCCGAGCCGAGGAAGAAGATCACCAGCGCGCACACCGCGCACGCCAGCAGCGCGTTGTTGGCCACGCGCGCCGCGCCGAGGCCGAGGACCGCGTCGATCTCGTCCGACACGACTTCCTGTTGCAGCAGGAACGCGGCCGCGAACCCGGCGATGCACGCCGTGACGGCCCAGTTCGGCACCGTCGGTGCGCGCTGCACCTGGTAGATCCGCCACGCCAAAGCAGCGGCGAACAGCACCATCGCGACAACGTTCACGGGGCTGAAAAGTGTGCTCACAACCACCCTTGGTGATCGCCGAGCGCCCCCTGGATCCGGCGGAGATCCCGGTCCGCAGCGCGCCGCGGGATCGTGTAGTTCAGGACCGACGCCCACTCGAGGATGATGGTCGCGACGGTCTCGGCTTCCCACTCGTGCGCGTCATCGTAGGACGTCCGCCGCAGTGCGCGGTGTACTGCATCCGGGTCAAGATCCGGAGCGGGCCCGCGCAGGAAGTCCGCCGGCTCGGCGTCGCCCTGCGGGTGGTGGTCGGCCAGCATGTGCCCGAGCTCGTGCAGGATGATGTGGTCCTGGTGGGATTTCGTCGTTTCGGCCTGGTAGAAGATGTAATCCGCTGCCGACGTCGCGATCCAGCAGCCGAACGGCCCGGGTACTTCCAGCGGGTAGGCCATCAGCCGGATCGGCTTGCCCCGTTGGTCCCCCAGTCGCGCGCACAGCACTTCGACGTCGAGCGGCGGGCCGATGTCGAGCTGCTTCAGCAGCTTCCGGCACCGGCGGCGCAGCTCCCGTTCCTTCATCGCGCGGCGTCCTCCGGGTTCCGGCCTTCGCGTTCGGCCCGTTCGTAGCGCTCCACCAGCTCCAGCAGGTCCATCACCTGACGCCGGCCCTGCGGCGAGAGCTCCTGCGCCCGCATCGCCATCAGCTGTGCTTCCCCGGCCGGGGGCGCGGCCGCCTCTTCGTCGAAGAAGTACGTGACAGGCACGCCGAACAGCCTCGCCAGGGCTTCGACGTAGTGGATCTTCGGGTTGACGCGTTTGCCCGTGGCCAGCTGCTGCAGGTAGGCGGGCGACATCGCCGGCCCGCCGGCGCGCTCGACGGCGGCCGAGATCTCCCGGTAGCTGTGCGGCGCGCGGCCGTCCACCCGAGCCGCCTCGATCAGGGCGCTCAGGCGTTCCGCGAAAGTGCGTTCCCGTGTCATACCCGCCCCCTAGGTTTCCACCGTGAAAATTCTAGCCGGGAAACCACTGTACGCACATGTTGACAGCTATCGTATGCAGTGGTTTACAGTTGACGCGCCTCTCGTCTTGCTCTCCGTACCCTGGGGGTGTACGGAACCGCAAGACGAGAGGCTGTCATGTCCGCCGACTCGTCATGATCCGCGGTCTGTAGTACGCTTCGGGTGCCAAGGTCGAACGCCCTCGCGGCGATCCCTTGGTCTCGGCCTGTTGCCGGAGGTCGACCCCCAGGGCTTCCGGTGACAGGCCCCTTACTTCCTCGGGACACCCTTTTCAGGACATCAGCGTGGCGGCCAGCGTGCCGCCCAGTTCGGTGCACGCCTCGAGGGTCTTCTTGTCCGGGTCGCCGGTGGCGATCACCGGTTCCGCGACCTTCTCCCAGGCCAGGCCCGTGGTGATCGAGAGCAGCTGGCGTTCCGTGCCCGACGTGTCGCTGTTGCCGTGGATCCAGTACCCGAACGGGCGGCCGCGCGTCGCGTCCAGGCACGGGTAGTAGACGGTGTCGAAGAAGTGCTTCAGCGCACCGCTCATGCTGCCCAGGTTCGCCGGCGTGCCCAGCAGGTAGCCGTCCGCCTCGAGGACGTCGGGGACGGTGGCCGCGAGCGCCGCCCGGCGGACCACCTCCACGCCCTCGATGTCCGGGTGCGTCGCGCCGGCCAGCACCGCCTCGAACAGCGCTTGCGTCGACGGCGACGGCGTGTGGTGCACGATCAGCAGCCTCGGCATCAGGCGAGCAGCTCGTCGACGGCCGTCCGCAGTGCGTTGAGCTTGGCGTTCGCGGTGTCGCGAGCTTCGGTGAGCGAACCCGTCACCGGCGCCACGACCTGCAGGTACGCCTTCAGCTTCGGCTCGGTGCCGGACGGCCGCACGACGACGCGCAGTCCCTCGCCGGTCAGGCGCAGGACGTCCGCGTCCGGCAGCAGGTCTTCGAGCGTCACCTCGACGCCGCCCAGCTCGGCCGGTGGCGTCTCCCGCACCTTCGCCATCAGCTGCCCGCGGACGGCGAGATCGGTGACCCGCAGGGAAACCTGGTCGGTGACGTGGACGCCGTGGCGCTGCGCGAGCTCGTCCAGGACGTCCAGAGGGGTGCGGCCCCCGGCCTTCAGCCGCGCGGTGTACCCGGCGGCCAGGGTCGCGGCGGCGATGCCGTCCTTGTCGCGCACGAAGCCCGGGTTCACGCACAGGCCGAGTGCTTCTTCGTAGGCGAACACGAGTCCTTCGCCGGCGCGGACCAGCCACTTGAACCCGGTCAGCGTCTCGGCGTAGCGGGCGCCTTCGGCCTTCGCGATCTCGCCGAGCATCGACGACGAGACGATCGTCGTCGCGACCAGCGGGTCCGGCAGGAGCGTGCGGTCCACTGTGGACAGGATGTACGAGCCGAGCAGCACGCCGGTCTCGTCGCCGCGCAGCATCCGCCACTCGCCGTCGTGCCCTCGCACGCCCAGCGCGCACCGGTCGGCGTCCGGGTCGAGCGCGACGGCCAGGTCGGCGTCCACATCGGACGCGAGCGCCAGCAGCAGGTCGGTCGCGCCGGGTTCTTCGGGGTTCGGGAACGAGACGGTCGGGAAGTCGGGGTCCGGCGCGGCCTGGTCGCCGACCAGGTGCAGGTCGGTGAACCCGGCCCGCTCGAACGCCGCGCGCAGCGTGTCGGCGCCGACGCCGTGCAGTGCCGTCGCGGCCACCCGCACCGCGCGCTCGGCTCCCATCGGCAGCGTCGCGACCTCGTCGAGGTAGCGGTCCAGCAGGTCGACGACCTCGGCGCCGGGCGCCCGCGGCACGCTCACCGCGGCGGGCGCGGCCTGGATGGCGTGCTCGATCTCGCCGTCGGACGGCGGGACGATCTGGCCGCCGGTCGCGTCGTAGAGCTTGTAGCCGTTGTCCGCCGGGGGGTTGTGCGACGCCGTGATCTGGATCCCGGCCACCGCGCCGAGCCGGCCGACGGCGAACGCGAGCACCGGCGTCGGCAGCGGCTTGGGGAACACCTTGACGTCGAACCCGGCTGCGACGAGGACCTCGGCGGCCGCGGTAGCGAAGGCCTCCGAGCCGTGCCGCGCGTCGCGGCCGACGACGACCAGCGCGCCCGCGTGCCCCTGCGCCTTCAACCACTCCGCCACGCCCGCGGTGGTCCGCGTGACGACGGCGACGTTCATCCCGTTCGGCCCGGCGCGCACCGGGCCGCGCAGGCCGGCGGTGCCGAACTCCAGCGGTCCGGCCATCCGGTCGGCCAGCTCGGCGGCCGCACCGGCCTCGCCGCCCATCGCCTTCGCCAGGACGTCCTGCAACTCGGCGCGGGTGCTTTCGTCCGGGTCGTCGGCAATCCAGCGGAAGGCGGTGTCACGCAGCGTGGGAGTCAGTGTCACCGCGTCAGCCTACGGGCTAGGGTCGGGGGAGTGCGCTTGCTCTTCACCTCACTGGGGTCCTTCGGTCACACGTTCCCGCTCGTCCCGCTGGGGGTCGCCGCGCGCGACGCGGGCCACGACGTCGTTTTCGCCACCTCGGAAGACTTCCTGCCACAGCTGACGAAAGCCGGGCTCGAGACGGCCGCCGCCGGGCTCGCGATCAAGGACGCGTTCGGCCAGGCGTTCGCCTCGGCCGGGCCGCCCGGCCCGCGGCGGCCGCCCGGAGAGATCCCGCCGGAGGTGCTGGGGCCGATCGTCGCGAAGGTGTTCGGCGAGCTCATGCCGCAGCGGTTCGTCGCCGACCTGCTGCCGCTGTTCTCGCGGTTCCGGCCCGACCTCGTCGTGAGCGAGGCCGGCAACTCGGGCGGCGCGTTCGCCGCGATGAAGGCCGGGATCCCGGTGGTGGCGCACGGGTTCGGCCGGGTGTCGCGAGACGACCCGATGGTGACGCGGATCCGCGACGCGATCCGTTCGCACGGCGCGGCGCTGGGCATCGACGTCGGTGAGGACCTGGCGTTCGCGGGTCCGTTCGTCGACATCTGCCCGGAGTCGGTGCAGGACCCGGGGTTCCTGGCGCGCACGACGCGCGTCCCGCTGCGGCCGGTCGGCTGGAGCGAGCCGGGTGAGCTGCCGTCGGGCGTGCTGGAGAGGTCGCGGCCGCTGGTCTACCTGACGCTCGGGACGGCGATGGGCCACGCGGGCGTGCTGGGCGCGGCGATCGCCGGTCTGTCCGGTTTGGACGTCGACGTCCTGGTCGCGACGGGCCCGACGGTCGCCCCGGCGGACCTCGGCGAGATGCCGCCGAACGTCCGGCTCGAGTCCTGGGTGCCGCAGTCGGAGCTGCTCCCGCACGTCGACCTGGTGGTCCACCACGGTGGCAGCGGCACGACGCTCGGCGCGTTCGGCGCGGGTCTCCCGCAGCTGCTGCTGCCGCAGGGCGCGGACCAGTTCAGCAACGCGGACGCGGTCGTCGCGGCCGGCGTCGGCTCGCGGCTGCTCGCCGCGGAGGTCACGGCCGACGCCGTGGCTGCAAAAGCCCGTCACCTGCTCGCCGACACGTCGGTCGCCGACGCGACCCGGCAGCTCGCGGCCGAGGTCGCGGCGATGCCGTCCCCCGCCGAGGTGGCCGCCCAGCTCCCCGGTTACGTCTGAAATCACGCGAGTTCCGGCTTGAATCACGCACTCACGCGCTGATCGCGCTGCCGATGACGTTCATCATCGTCACCGGCGAGATCGACCTCTCGGTGGC
>NZ_JBFBAG010000035.1:0-126443 GCF_040682155.1 Amycolatopsis sp. NPDC051371 | reverse complement strand
GACTCACGCGTCCAGGACCTACGAGTGCTCACCTGCCGGCCGGCTACCACCAGGAGTGTGCCGGATAGCTCACTCCCAGAACTGATTAGGACCTCGGACATGAAAGCAGGTCCGCTCAGCGGCCTGAAGGTGGTGGAGCTCGCGGGTCTCGCGCCCGGGCCCTTCGCCACGATGATCCTCGCCGACCTCGGCGCCGACGTCGTCCGCGTCGACCGCGCGCAGCCGGGGGAGGACGTGCTCGGCATCCAGACCGACCCGCTCGCCCGCGGCCGCCGGTCGGTCGGCATCAACACCAAGACGCCCGAAGGCGTCGAGCTGGTGCTGAAGCTGTGCGACACCGCCGACGTCCTCATCGAGGGCTTCCGTCCGGGCGTCGCCGAACGGATCGGGCTCGGCCCGGACGTCGTCCACGCCCGCAACCCGCGGCTGGTCTACGGCCGGATGACCGGCTGGGGCCAGGACGGCCCGTTGGCGAAGGCGGCCGGGCACGACATCAACTACATCGGCATCGCCGGCGCGCTCGAGCCGATCGGGCGCGCCGGGGAGCGGCCGGTGCCGCCGCTCAACCTGGTCGGCGACTTCGGCGGTGGTGGGCTGCTGCTGGCGATGGGCGTCCTGGCGGCGCTGTACGAACGGAACACGTCCGGCCGCGGCCAGGTCGTCGAGGCGTCGATGGTCGACGGCGCCGCGCTGCTCACCACGAGCCTGCACGGCATGGCCGCCGCCGGGCTCTGGGGCGGGGACCGCGGTGACAACATGCTCGACGGCGGCGCCCCGTTCTACGACACCTACGAGACCGCGGACGGCAAGTACGTCGCCGTCGGCGCGATCGAGATGCGGTTCTGGGGCGACCTGGTGAAAGTCCTCGAGCTCGACCCGGAGTCGCTGCCGCTGCACGTGGACAAGACGCAGTGGCCTCGTCTCCGCGAAATCCTGGCGGCGGCGATCGGCAAGCACACGCGCGACGACCTCGTCGCGCGCGCCGAAGGCACCGACGCGTGCCTGACGCCCGTCCTGGCGCCGGGCGAAGCCGCTTCGCACCCGCACAACTCGGCGCGCGGAACGTTCGTCGAGATCGGCGGCATGGTCCAGCCCGCCCCGGCGCCGCGGTTCGACCGCACCCCGCCGGAGACGCCCGAAGCCCCGCGCGCCAAGGGATCCGACACCGAAGCCGTGCTCGCCGAGCTCGGCGTCACGGACCTCGGCGCCCTGCGTTCGGCGGGCGCGATCGCCTAGTTCATCGCCTGGTTCTCCGCCAGGTCGGAGCGAACGACCGAGTAGACGACGTGGTCGCGCCACTCGCCGTCACGGAAGCCGTAGCCGCGAAGAACGCCTTCGCGGGTGAAGCCGGCTTTCTCGAGCGAGCGCTGTTCGGCGCGGTTGCCGGCCTCGGTCGTCGCTTCGACCCGGTTGAGCTGGGTGTGGGCGAAGAGGTACTGGACGAGCAGCCGCTGGGCTTCGGTGCCGTAGCCGTGGCCGCGCGCTTCCGGCGCCAGGACGAGGCCCATGTTCCAGCAGTAGGACGTCGACCCGGTGCGGCTGCGGTGCCACGAGACGAGACCGAGGACGCGGCCGCCGAGTGTCGGCACGAGCATGCCGGTCTCGGCGGTGAGCATGCCGGTCTCGTGCCAGCGGCGGCGCAGGTAGCCGGGATCGTGCCAGCCGAACCACTGGTGCTCCCCGGCGGCGACGGGATCGTTGGTCAGCCGTTCCAGGAGGTCGAGATCGCCTTCGGCCACGGGCCGGAGCACGACTCTCGGAACATCGTCGTCCATCGGGCGACCTTATCGGCCGCTTGACCGGAATCGCCCCGGCACGGGGTGATCCACCCGGTCGAAGCATCCGCCGTGACTGAGCGGGCATCACCCGTGATCAGGCAGGCATCACCCGTGATCGGACGGGCATCACCCGTGATCGGACGGGCATCAGCCGTGATTGCGCGGGCATCGGCGTGATGCCTCCTCAATCACAGGTGATGCCCCTCCAAGCACGCGTGATGCCCCGCTGATCACGGGTGATGCCCCGCTGATCACGCGAAACTGCCGTGCCGGCCCTCTCCGCCCGCGAACCGGGCCGCGCCGTCGACCGCCTCCGCCGCCAGCACCCCCGCGCCCATCGCCGCCCGGAACTCCGCCGCGAGCGCGTCCTCTTCGGACATGCCCCACTGCTCGAGCGCGGAGAGCCGGTCGCCGCGCAGGCACGCCTGCGGGAACGCCGCGATCTGCCGCGCCAGCTCCTGCGCCGCGGAAACCGCTTCGCCGGCCGGTACGAGCCGGTTCGCCAAGCCGATCTCCAGCGCTTCGGCCGCCTCGACCGGCCGGCCCGTCAAGATCAGGTCCATCGCCCGCGACTGGCCGACCAGCCGCGGCAGCCGGACCGTGCCGCCGTCGATCAGCGGCACTCCCCAGCGGCGGCAGAACACCCCGAAGACCGCCGTGGCGTCCGCGACCCGCAGGTCGCACCACAGCGCCAGCTCCAGCCCGCCCGCGACGGCGTGCCCGTGGACCGCCGCGATCACCGGCTTGCCGAGCCGCAGCCGGGTCGGGCCCATCGGGCCGTCCCCGTCCGGGTGGGTGCGGTTCACCCGGTCGGTGCCGATCGCCTTGAGATCCGCGCCGGCGCAGAACGCGCCACCCGATCCGGTGAGGACCGCGACGGCGGCATCGGGATCGGCGTCGAACTCGCGGAACGCCTCGGCGAGCTCGGCCGCGGTCGGCCCGTCGACGGCGTTGCGGGCGGCCGGGCGGTCGATGGTGATCGTCGTCACTTCGCCGTCCCGCTGGACCAGCACGTTCCGGGTCATCGCCGCTCCTCGGGGCCGCTCAGGGTGATCGGGGGTTGATCAGGGTGTCTTCGGGGCACGCCTTCCCTAGAGTATTGGCGTGGCCACTCCCAGGACGGGGACGGCGAGCCGGGGAGGAAGCGCATGTCGAGCGGCATGAAGAAAGTTCTCATCGTCGGTGTGGTGGCGCTCGTGCTCTTCTTCCTGATCACCCAGCCCACGCAGTCCGCGGACTTCGTGCACCGCGTCCTCGGCTGGCTCAAGGACGGCGCCGAAGCGATCGTGACGTTCTTCCGGTCGCTCTTCTCCTGACCACCGAAAACGCTCTGACCGGCGCCGCGACGGGCGGCGCCGGTCGTCACCCTGTGTGTTAACGGACGGTAAATCACTGAGTGTCACGAATCTCGGATTTCGGACCGAACACTCGACCATCCGGGTGGATTGCAGCCGAAAACGCGCAGGTCGGCGAATTCGTGCCTGCCGGGGTCTGGCGAAGGAGACCGCCCCGGCCCTACGGTGCTCACATTGCGTGATCGGGTGGTTCGCCCTCCCCCCGGAGACCCCCGGTACGCAGGCAGTTTCCACTCAGCAAGGTGCAGGTTGGTGCGTGCGGCACCACCGCGTGGGACAGGTGTCAGGGCCTGTCCGTCGGGGACCTACATAGGAGGCAGGGATGACCGGAGATCCCGGAGTGGACGCGCTGATCCGGCAATGGGCCGCGGAGCGCGAGCAGACCCCCGAAGAGCAGGAGGTCGACCGCATCGCGTCCGCGTGGCTGGCGGACGCGCCCCCACAGGCTCCGGGTATCCCCGGCCAGCGAGCTCGGGGCGGGCAGCAGCGCTTCGTTCCCGTCGAGTCGGCCGATCCCGGCTACCTCGACGCGATGCGGCGCCGGCTGCCGGAAGTGCCGGAAGAGCTCCTCACCGCCGCCGCGGGCTGGTGGCAGATGGTCGGCGGCGTCGCCGAGGCCGAGGAGTGGTGGGACGCCGGTCTCAGCCCGCTCGACCAGCGGGCCCTCGACTACCGGGCGGCCGGACTCGCGCCGTCCGACCTGAGCCGCCGGCTCGGGCCGATGACCGTTCTGCAGCACCTCCGCCGCGGCAGTGCCCCGGCCTGGTGCGTCGCGCGCCTCGCGCGGCAGCAGAAGTCCGCCTGACCCCTTCCACACGGCCGGGTGAACCGGCGTGGTGAGACGATCGCGACGACCCGCGTAACGCTAACCTGCGCGGGCTCGTTGACACTTCGTCGACACCACGCTGGAGGACCGGAGTTTCGTGCGCACCAGGACCGGAAAGAACGAGGACGACCCGATCGACGCGAGCGTCGAGGAAGCCGCCCCCGCCCCACCGGCACCGGCGCCGCGCTCTTCCGGCGTGGCTGTGCTCACCCGGCTGATCGTGGTCCTCGCCGTGCTGGCCGTGGCCGGCGGCGGGATCTGGCTCGTCACCCGCGCGTCGACGCCGGAGGCGAGCCCGCTCACCACCGAAATCCCCGCCCTGCAGGTCAAGGCGGCCGACGTCCGCCCGGGGTCGGTCGCACCGGCCGGCGGCGCCGTCGCGGGCGGGGCCGAGCAGCAGACTTCTCCCCAGCGGGCCCGCAGCACCGGTCCGGCGACGCTGTCCCAGTGGGCGAGCCAGGTCGCCGCGGCGACCGGCGTCCCGGCGCGGGCGCTGCAGGCCTACGGCAACGCGGAGCTGGCGATGCGCGCGGACCAGCCGAAGTGCCGGATCTCCTGGGCGACGCTCGCCGGCATCGGCCGGATCGAGTCCAACCACGGCCAGTACGCGGGCGCGGTGCTCGGCGCGGACGGCCGCCCGTCCAAGCCGATCGTCGGCGTCCCCCTCGACGGTTCCGCGGGCGTCCAGGCGATCGGCGACACCGACGGCGGCCGCTACGACGGCGACGCCGGGGTCGACCGGGCGGTCGGGCCGATGCAGTTCATCCCGAGCACGTGGCGCAAGTGGGCGTCCGACGGCAACGGCGACGGCCTCGGCGACCCCCAGCAGATCGACGACGCGGCTTTGGGGGCGGCGCGATACCTGTGCGCGGGCGGGCGGGACATGGCGAGCCCGTCGGGGTGGTGGGCGGGGATCCTGTCGTACAACAACTCGACGGAGTACGCGCAGAAGGTGTTCGGCTTGGCTGACGGGTATGCCAAGGGCGCGCAGTCGGTGCGCAAGCAAGGCTGAAACCGGGTAGTCCACAGGCAAGGGCGAATGTGGACAACCCGTGCGTGATCGCTCGCGAATCCGAGGACTGTCAGCGGCCGCCGATAGACTGGACTCGGGGACGCCCCCCAGGAGAGGGCGGGGGCCGGGCTTCTCTCAGTGGGCCAGTGCTAGCGTCGAGGCCGTGCCAGCTTCCCCTCCGCCGGCGGCTTCCCCCTGGGGACGCCGGATCGCGATCGTCGCGACCAGCCTGGTGAGCCTGCTCGTCTGCTGCGGGCTCGCCTGGTGGCAGTGGGACCGCTTCACCTCGGCGAACGGCACCTTCCAAAACCTCGGCTACGTCCTGCAGTGGCCGCTGTTCGGGCTCTTCCCGGCCTTCATGTTCTGGCGGATCCGCCAGCTGAAGCACAAGGCCGACGCCGAAGGGCCCCCGATCGAAGAGCCCGAGGTGCCCGCTCCTCGCCCCCGCCCCGACGCCGTGAAAGCGCCGCAGCCGGAGACGGACGAGGACGAGGAGCTGGCCGCGTACAACCGTTACCTGCGCGAGCTGAACGCCCGCGACCAGCAGGCCGCAGAGTGAGGACGTCCCGATGACCACCAGCACCGAAGGTGCCGCCCAGACCGCGGTGCCGCTCACCGGCCCCCTGGTCCGGTTCCGCACCGCCGCCTACGTCACCGGCGTCGGCCTGCTCGGCCTCTGCTTCGTGATGGTGCTGCGCTACGGCTTCGACAACCCCACCCCGTCGGCGATCTACTCGCCGATCCACGGCGTGCTGTACATGATCTACCTGGTGCTGACCATCGACCTGGCGATCAAGGCCCGCTGGTCGATCAAGGGCACCGTGCTCGTGCTGCTGGCCGGCTGCGTCCCGTTCGTCTCGTTCCTCGTCGAGCGCCGGGTGACGCACCGGGTCAAGGCCGGGCAGAAGCTGTAACCCGCCGGAACGTCAGCGCCACCAGGAACGTGCAGGCCGCGAACACCGCGGCCGTCGCGAACGCCGACGTCATGCCGTCGACGACGAGCTGAGCTCCCGTCGCGCTCGACGAGCGGGTCGCCGACCCGAACACCGTGATCAGGATGCCCAGCCCGAGCGTGCTGCCGACCTGCTGCATCGTCTGCAGCACGCCGCCCGCCGCGCCCGCGTCCTCGGTCGGCACGGTGGCCATCACGATCACGTTGAGCGGCGCGAACGCGAGCCCGCCGCCGAGTCCCATCAGCAGCAGCGGCCCCAGCAACGCGGGGAAGTACGTGCTGTCCGTCGTGAGCAGCGCGAGCCAGGCCACACCGGAGACCATCAGCAGCGATCCCGTGATGGCCAGCGGCTTCGGGCCGTAGCGCGGGAGCAGCCGCGGGACGAGCCGGCTCATCGTGAAGATCAGCGCCGCCATCGGCAGGAACGCGAAGCCGGTCGCCAGCGCGGCGAAGTGCCGGATGTCCTGCATGAACTGGGTCAGGAAGAAGAACATCGACATCATGGCCATCGGGCCGAGGAAGAAGTTGACGTAGGCCGCGCTGCGGTTGCGGTCGGCGAACAGCCGGAGCGGGACCAGCGGCATCGCGGTGCGGGCCTCGATCGCGACGAACGCGGTGAGCAGCGCGAGGCCGCCGGCGAGCGAGCCGAGCGTCACGGGGTTGCCCCAGCCGTCGGACGCCGCGTGGGTGAAGGCGAACACGAGCGAGCCGACGCCCAGGGTGCCGGTGATCGCGCCGGGCAGGTCGAGGTGCGCGGGCCGGCGTTCCGGTTCGGGCACGAACCGCGGCGCGAGCAGCACGATCGCGAGGCCGAACGGGACGTTGATGAACAGCGCCGCGCGCCACGAGATCCACTCGGTGAGCAGGCCGCCGACGATCAGGCCGATCGCGAACCCGCCGCTGGACATCGCGGAGAACAGCGCGAGCGCCCGGATGCGGGCCTTGGTCTCGGAGAACGTGGTCGTGACCAGGGCCAGCGTGCTCGGACCGGCCATGGCGGCGCCGACGCCCTGCAGGACGCGGGCGGCGATGAGCAGCGTGGCGGAGTCGGCGAGGCCACCGGCCAGCGACGCGAGGGTGAACAGGGCGGTGCCCGCGACGAACATCCGGCGCCGGCCGAACAGGTCGCCGGCGCGGCCGCCGAGCAGCAGGAGGCCGCCGAAGACCAGGCTGTAGGCCGTCATCACCCAGGACAGGCCGGTGGCCGAGAACCCCAGGTCGGCCTGGATGCGCGGGAGCGCGACGTTCATCACCGTGGCGTCGAGGATGAGCATGAGCTGGCAGGTCAGGATGATCGCGAGGATCAGCCCGCTGCGGCGGGCCGGGGCAGGCTCGACCGCACGATGGATCGTTTGCTGGGACAAGGGATACTCCCCCGAGGAGTAAGAGAAGAAGCGGAGATGTTCTCCGCTTGGGTACGATCCGATAATATGGAGAGTGTCTCCGGATGCGCAAGTGAATTCGGAGAATCTCTCCGGTTAAGTGGCGAGGAGGCCGGGATGCCGGGCATCGAGCGTCCGATGCGCGCGGACGCGAAGCGCAACTACGAGCGCATCGTCGCGACGGCGAACGAGCTCTTCACCGCGCATGGCGCCGACGTGCCGTTGGACGACATCGCGAAGAAGGCCGGGGTGGGGGCGGGCACGCTGTACCGGCACTTCCCGACGCGCGAAAAGCTGTTCGAAGCGGTCTACCGCGACGAGATCGAGGTGCTCGCCGACCGCGCGTACGTCCTGCACGAGGAGCTGCCGCCGTGGGAGGCCCTCGAGGCCTGGCTGAGGGAGCAGGTCACCTGGGTCGTGGAGCGGCACAAGCTGGCCACGATCCTCAAGGAGTCGATCGACTCGGGCTCGGAGACCTTCCAGTACTGCCAGATCCGGCTGCGTGAGGCGGTCGGCGTGCTGGTCGACGCGGCCGCGGGCCTGATCCGGCCCGACGTCGCGGGGCCCGACGTCCTGCGGCTGGGGCACGGCGCCGGCATGGCGGTGCGCAACTGCAGCCCGGAGGACGGCGAGCGGGTGTTCACCGTGATCCTGGACGGCCTGCGCGCGTGACGCAGGCCGCCCGGATCGTTCGGCGGCTCAGCTGCCGATCCCGGTGAGGGACCGGACCTCCATCTCCGCTTGCTTCTCCAGGTCCGCCTTCGGCTTGCCCACGAAGGTGCCGACGAACCCGCAGAGGAACGAGAACGGGATCGACACCAGGCCCGGGTTCTTGAGCGGGAACCAGGCGAAGTCGATGCCCTTGATGATCGCGTCCGGGTCGCCCGAGACGACCGGCGAGAAGAGCACCAGCAGCAGGGACGCGATCAGGCCGCCGTAGATGCCCCACAGCGTGCCCGTCGTGTTGAACCGCTTCCAGAACAGCGAGTACAGCAGCGTCGAGAGGTTGGCCGACGCCGCGACCGCGAACGCCAGTGCGACGAGGAACGCGATGTTCTGCCCGTTGGCCAGCACGCCGCCGACGATGGCCAGCGCCCCGACCGCGATCGCGGTCAGCCGCGCCACCCGGACCTCGTCCGCGGGCTCCGCCTTGCCGCGCTTGAAGATGTTCGCGTAGACGTCGTGGGCGAAGGACGCCGACGCGGTGATCGTCAGCCCGGCCACCACCGCGAGGATCGTCGCGAACGCCACCGCGGCGATGATGCCCAGCAGCAGCGTCCCGCCGACGTGCAGGGCCAGCAGCGGCGCCGCGGAGTTCTCCCCGCCGGGCGCGGCCTTGATCTCGTCCGCGCCGACCAGCGCGGCCGCGCCGAAGCCGATCACCAGCGTGCACAGGTAGAACAGGAACATGCAGGCCGTCGCCCACACCACCGAGCGGCGCGCTTCCCGGGAGTTCGGCACCGTGTAGAAGCGCATCAGGACGTGCGGCAGGGCCGCCGCGCCGAGCACCAGCGCCAGGGCCAGCGACACGAAGTCGAGCTTCGTGGTGCTGTTCTTGCCGTACGAGCCGCCCGGCTCCAGGAGCTTGTCGCCGAGCGGGCTGTTCTCGGCCGCCGAGGAGAGCAGGTTCGAGAACGAGAAGCCGAACTTGCCGAACAGGAACACCGTGAGCAGCGCGCCGCACAGCAGCAGGATGGTCGCCTTGATGATCTGCACCCACGTGGTGCCCTTCATCCCGCCGACCAGCACGTACAGCACCATGACCAGGCCGACGACGCCGATCACCAGCGCCTGCCCGAGCTTGGAGTGGACGTTCAGCAGCAGCGCCACCAGGCCGCCGGCGCCGGCCATCTGCGCCAGCATGTAGAAGAAGGAGATCACCAGCGTCGACGTCGCCGCCGCCGCGCGGACCGGGCGCTGCTTCATCCGGAAGCTCAGGACGTCGCCCATCGTGAAGCGGCCGGTGTTGCGCAGCAGCTCGGCGATCAGCAGCAGGTCGACCAGCCAGGCGACGAGGAAGCCGATGGAGTAGAGGAAGCCGTCGTAGCCGTGCATCGCGATGGCGCCGGCGATGCCGAGGAACGACGCCGCCGACAGGAAGTCGCCCGATAGCGCGATGCCGTTCTGGCGGCCGGTGAACGCGCTGCCCGCGGCGTAGTAGTCGGCCGTCGAGGAGTTCCGGCTGCTGGCCCGGTAGACGACGTAGAGCGTGATCGCCACGAACAGGGCGAACACGGCGGTGTTGACGAGCGGGTTGCTGGCCGGGGTGCCCTCGGCGGCGAGCGCGGTCATCGGCGGGTTCCTTCCGGCAGGCCCGCGCGGGCCCGAAGCTCGGCTACGCGCGGGTCGACCTGACGCCGCGCGTAGCGCAGGTAGAGCCAGGTGACCAGCGCGGTGCTGGCGAACTGGCCGAGCCCGAGCAGGATGCCGACGTTGACCTGGCCGAACACCTTGGTGCTCATGAAGTCGTGCGCGTACGCGGCGAGCAGCACGTACGTCATGTACCAGGCGAAGAAGGCCAGGCTCATCGGGAAGACGAACGCCCGGAACCGCCGTCGCAGCGAGACGAACTCGCGGCTGGCCTGGATCGCGGGGTAGTCGGGACCCGAGCGGGGGACGGGCCGGCGGTGCTGGCTCTCGGACGGGCGGTCCCCGGTGAACAGGGCCGGCATCTGGCCGGTCTCCTCGAGGGGGTTGCCCGCCGCGGGGCGCGCGACGTCGTACATGTGGGTTGCCTCCGGCAGAGTGCCTCCGTGGCGGCGGGCTCCGGGCGTCTGCGGACAGGGTGCCGGGCCGCCCTTGCGGACTGCGAGACGAACATCGTAACTAGGCCGTCCGGCGGAACTCGACGGCGGCCGGTCGGTCCCGGGCCCACAGGCGGCGAGGTATTCGATTTCCTGTCGAAAGCGTCGAATGGAGCAGTGCTACATGATCACGGGCAGATCACCCGTAATGATGAAAAGAATTGTGACGCCACGTTGTCGCATCCGGCGGATGCTGCGGCGAACGAGCTAATCCGGTCGTGGGTCGATCCGCGCTGGTCACGCGGAGTGTCCGTGAGCGCTCACATCGCCCCGGAGAGTGTCGCCCGGCTGCGGGCGTGGCGGTGAAGATCCACTGGTCAGCAGGCAGTCTCGAAAGAAATCACCAGGTCGGGGCATGGTGGAGGGCAACGCCACAACATCGGGCACATCTTGAGACTTGACCCACCCGATGGGGGTACAGAGTGTAGATCGTCCGAGCTACTATGCTGCCCTGCATGGGCTAATCGGGTGACGGCCGGATGCCTGGGTGAGACGCGTCCGGTAACCAGGATTCCCTCTTCGGGGGCTGTGAGGTCGAATGTCGGGGGCTGTTCTCGGTCCGGACAGCCCTTTCCGCAGGTCAGCGCCGGAGTGGGGAACAAAATTGACCGTCCGGGTGCCGGGGGTACGATTCTTTGGCCCAGCTGACCGCAGCGATCGATTGGCACCGATAAAGTTGATCTCGACGACCGTGCAGAACGCAAGTTGCGCCGTGCACGTGCACTGTCCCTTGCACGGGACGGCGGGACGACGCTTGAACGGGTGCGCGGTGGGCCGGGCGGCCGGGGACGAGCGAGGGCACCGGGGACGCGGCAAGGCGCGGGCGGCACGACCGTCCGGCGGCCCGTCGCGAGCCGGGACGCCGCGCCGCCGACGCGGATCCATGACGCCGGACAGGGAGTCACTCACGTGACCGTTGCAGGAGAAGGTCAGGTGCCCGTGGGGGAGCTGCTCGGCCGAGCACCCCGGCGGTCCAAGGGCAAGGACGCGTGGCGCGCCCTGGTGCGCTGGCGCGACTGGAGCCTGCCCGTCAAGCTTTCGGCCGTCACCGTCGTCCCCATCGTGCTCGCGCTGGTCCTCGGCATCACCACGATCGCCGGCCAGGTCGGCCGCTCGGACGAGTACCAGCGGCTCGACCGGCTCGTCGCGCTCGGCGGCCAGACCCGCGCGCTCACCGGCGCGCTGCAACAGGAGCGCACGGTCACCGCGGCGATGCTGACCGACGGCACCGTCGGCGGCACGCCGGCGCTGGCCGCGGCCCGCAAGGTCACCGACACCGTGGTCGGGCCGTTCACCGCGGCGCAGGCCCGCGCGTCCGCGGTCGAGCCCGGCGTGGCGGGGGCCGCCGGCGCGGCCACCGCACAGGTCAACAACCTCGGCTTCCTCCGCCGCCAGGTCGACGGCGGCCAGCTCGACCCGGCCCAGGCCGTCACCGCGTACTCGGGGATCACCGGTTCCCTGATCGGCCTCGACACCGCCGCGACGGCGGGCGCCGGCGACGGCACCCTCGGCGGCACGCCCGCCGGGCTGCACGAGCTGCTCGTCGCCGGCGAGCAGGTGTCGGTCAGCCAGGCACTGGTCTCCTACGGCATCGCCCGCTCCGCGTTGTCGCCGAGCGAGCTGGCCACGCTGCGTGCGGCCGAGTTGCGGCTGGCCGACCGGCTCATCGATTTCCGCTCCGCGGCGGGCGACACGCTGCAGCGCGACTTCGCGGCGATCGCCGAGGGCACGCAGGCGCAGAGCCGGGCCCGGATGGTCGAGTCCGTGCTGAACGCGCAGGGCACCACGGTGGACGACGCCTTCCGCGCCCTGTCGGCGGCCGACTGGAACACCGCGTCCGCGGCGATGCGGACGCAGATCAGCCAGGTCGCCGACCGGCTCGGCGCGTCGGCGTCGGCCACCTCGGAGCAGCTGGTCGACGACGCCAGCAGCGGCGCCGGCCTGCTCGCGGTGCTGCTGTTCGCGGCGATGGTGCTCGCCGTCGCGGTCGTCTTCCTCATCACCCGGCAGCTGCTGCGCTCGCTGAAGACGCTGCGGCGCAGCGCCCTCGACGTCGCCGAGACCGCGCTGCCCGAGGCGGTCCGCAACATCCAGGAGGGCCGCGCGCAGGGCACGGCCGTCGTGCCGGTGCCGGTGCGGACCGAGGACGAGGTCGGCGAGGTGGCGCGGGCCTTCGACAAGGTGCACCACCAGGCGCTGCGGCTGGCGACCGAGCAGGCCGCGATGCGCACCGGTTTCGGCAGCGTCTTCGTCAACCTGTCGCGGCGCAGCCAGAGCCTGGTGCAGCGGCAGCTGCAGCTGATCGAGCAGCTGGAGCGGGACGAGGAGGACGCCGACCAGCTGGCGACGCTGTTCCAGCTCGACCACCTCGCCACCCGGATGCGGCGCAACAACGAGAACCTGATGGTGCTCTCCGGCGCCGAGCCCGGCCGCCGGTCCGGCAAGCCGGTCGGCACCACCGACATGCTCCGCGCCGCCGTGTCGGAGATCGAGCAGTACCAGCGGGTCCAGGTCCAGCCGCCGCCCCCGGCCCGGATCGTCGGCTACGCCGCGAGCGACCTGATGCGCCTGGTCGCCGAGCTGCTGGACAACGCGACGGCGTTCTCCGCTCCGGAGACCAGCGTGACCGTGGCGTCGCGGCTGGGCGAGGACGGCTCGCTCAACGTCGACATCCTCGACAAGGGCATCGGCATGAACGAGGCCGAGGTCACCGAGGCGAACACCCGGCTGACCGAGGCCGGGTCGGTCGACCTGGCCACGTCGCGCCGAATGGGCCTGTTCGTCGTCGGCCGGCTGGCCAGCCGGCACCGGATCGGGGTGTCGCTGCACGGCGGCAAGGACATCGTCGGCGTCCGCGCCACGGTCGTCGTCCCGGCGGAGCTGGTGATGCCGGTGACCGACGGCCCCACGACCGGCCGGATCGGCGGGCCGCGGCAGTCCCCGGCGAGTCCCGCGATGGGCAACCAGCTGCCACGCCGTCAGGTCAACGGCAACTCCCGGCCGCGGCCGATGGTCCCGGAGCAGCCGGCGATGGGGGAGGAGCGCTGGCCGTCGGCGAGCGACCTCGCCGGGCTGACGAACGGCCACGGCCCGGCCGGCGTCCGGCCGCCGTCGGACCTGGAGATCTCCGGGACGGACCTGTTCGCGCCGCTGCCGAAGGACGACCCGGCCCCGCCGCCGCGGCCGACGCTGCCGCCGGTCCCCGCGGTGCTGCCGGTGCCGGACCCGCCCCGCGCCGGCGACCTGCCGTCGGGCAAGGACCTGTTCTCCGCCAACGAAACGACGCTGAGCGACTGGTGGCAGCAGGCGACCGCCGAGCCGGAGCCGGCCCCGGCGCCCAAGCCGGCACCGGACCTCTCCGAGACGACGCCGATCTTCGACGAGATGCTGTCGGCGTGGTTCCGCGAGGACAAGCCCGCCGAGAAGCCGGCCGCCGCCGAGGTTTCGGACGCGGAGCCGGCCGCCGCGGAAGAAGCCGCTCCGGCCGCCGCGGAAGAACGGCGAAGCTGGGACTTCGCGAGCGACGAGAACTTCCGCACGGTCCAGGCGGTCACGAAGTCGGAGCCGACGGCGTTCACCGAGGCGGGCCTGCCCCGCCGCAGGCGCGGCGAGCAGCTCCTGCCGGGCAGCGCGACGCCCACCCCGGCGATCCCGGCAGCCCCGGCGCCGGCCCCCCTCCCCGTCCGCGACCCGGCGGACGTGCGCGGGCGGCTGAGCAGCTTCCAGCAGGGCGTGACCCGGGGCCGTCAGCAGACTCGCCGGGCGGCGAACCAGCAGGCGCCGGCTCAGCCGGGGTCGGCTTTCCAGCCGGATGGCCAGCAGCAGGATTCGGCGGGTTCGCAGCAGGGTTCGGCGTTCCAGCCGGAAGGGCCGGCGGCGGGTTCGCGGTCGGAGTCGGGTTTCCAGCCCGGTGGGCAGGAGACCCCGGCGGGTTCGCAGCAGGGGTCGGCATTCCAGCTCGATGGCCGGCAGGCTGCGGCGGATTCGGCGTTCCAGCCGGATGGGCAGCGGCCGACTGTGGCGGGTTCGAGCGTTCAGCATGATGGGCAGCAGGCTTCGGCGGGTTCGCAGCCGAGTTCAGCGTTTCAGCCGGACGGGCAGCGGTCGGCTTCGGTGGGTTCGCAGCCGGGGTCCGGCGTTCAGCATGATGGGCAGCAGCAGGCTCCGGCCGACCCGCAGCAGGGAGCGCCCGCGGCCGCGGCTCAGCCGGATGCCGCTCAGCAGCAGGCGCAAGCACTCCGGCCGGGCGCTCTGCGCCGGCCGGGACGCCCAGCGCCCGCTCCCCAGCCGAACGGCCTGCCGCAGCGGGGTCAGCGAGGAGCTGCGGCCGCGCAGCAGCCTGGCGCAGTCACGCCGAACGGCCTGCCGCAGCCGGGCCGGCAGGCCCCGCGCCCGGGCGCGACGGCACCGCAGCAACCGGCCGCCTTCCAGCCGGGCGGCTTGCCGCAACCGGGCCAGGCCCCCGCGGCTCAGCCGGGCGACTTCCAGCAGCCTGGGCAGCACGGTTCCCTGGCGCAGCCGGGCACTTTCGACCAGCCCGGGCAGCAGGGTGCTGGGCAGCCCGGCGCCCACAGCGCCCCTGCGCAACCCGTCGACCTCCACCACTCCGGGCAGCAGGGTGCCCCGGTGCAGCCGGGCGCTCTCGACCCGTCCGGGCAGCGGGATGCCGCGGTGCAGCCCGGCGCCCTCCAGCCGGGTGACCTCGACCCCACCGACCTCCAGCCCACCGATCCCCAGCCGGAGACCGCCGAGCCCGCCGCTCACCACGAGCCCGGACCGCTGCCGAGCCGCCGGCCGCGGCCGTCTCCGGCCTTCCAGGAGGCGGACAGCCGTCCCGCGGAGGCGCCCTCGGCGCTGCCCTCCCGCCGGGGTGCCGGGGCGCCGGAAACTCCGGCTCCGCGCCGGGAAGAGTCCGCGGTGGAGGCCACCGCCGAGTGGAACTTCGGCACCGATGACGGCTGGCGGGCGGTGCAAGCGGTGTCCCAGTCGGCACCCGCCACGTTCACTTCGGCAGGATTGCCCCGGCGCCGTCGCGGGGAACAGCTGCTCCCGGGCAGCGCCGGACCGCCCACCGGGGCCACGGCCCCCCGACCACAACGGGACGCACACGACGTGCGCGGCCGCCTGCGAAGCTTCCAGCAAGGCATCGAACGCGGACGACACCGCACCGCGCGGGCCGAGACCAACCACGAGACACTGGAGGGCGAATGACCTCGCCGAGTAGCGCACAGCCGCCGCAAAATCAGTTCGGCTGGCTGATCAACGACTTCGCGGAGCGGGTGCCCGGCGTGGCCCACGCCGTGGTCGTCTCGGCGGACGGCCTGCTGCTGAGTGCTTCCAACCGGCTGCCGCTCGACCGGGCCGACCAGCTCGCCGCGGTCGCCTCGGGCCTGGTCAGCCTCACCCAGGGCGCCGCCCGGTGCTTCGAGGCCGGGGCGGTCAACGAGACCGTCGTCGAGATGGAGCTGGGGATCATGGTGCTGATGTCGATCAGCGACGGGTCCTGCCTGGCCGTGCTCGCCGCTCCGAACTGCGACATCGGGCAGGTCGCCTACGAGATGACGATGCTCGTCGACCGGGTCGGCCAGATCCTGACCCCGGAGCTGCGCGCCCAGCTTCAGGGCTCGGGTGGGTCGCTGATCGGCGAACCGGTGGGATGATGGCGCGATGAGCACGGGGTCCGGATTCGGCGGCGAACCACCCGAGGGGCAGCGGCCCCCCGGGAGAGAGGACGACGGCACGTTCGCCGACGTCCTCAACGGGTTCACCCTGGATTCCGGCCGTGCCCGTCGGAAGCGCAAGAAGAACAAGGAGTCCCCGCCAACCCCGGCCGCCGGTGCGCACGCGGCCGCGGAACCGCCGGCGCCCGCGCCGTCGGCCGACCAAGGAGATCGAGTGACCTCTTTAGTCTCTCCACCCGGCAGTACCGACGGGGACAGCCCCAGACCAGGCGGTTTGTTCGATCCGGGCCCGCCCAGCGGCGAATTCATCATGCCCGCGGTGTTCGAGCAGCCGCTCGCGCCCGAAGATCAGACGGCGATCGTCCGGCCGTACGCTTTGACCGGCGGCCGCACCCGGGCGAACTACGCCCTGGAGCTGGAGACACTGATCTCCGCGAAGGACTACGCTGCCACCGGTGGCTTCCCCGAGGTGGCCGCGGAGCAGATCGAGTGCATCTCGATCATGGAAGAGTGCCGGACCCCCCGTTCGGTCGCCGAGCTCGTGTCGGCCTTGCGGGTGCCTTTGGGCGTGGCCCGGGTGCTGATCAGCGACGCGGCCGACGCAGGGCTGGTCACGGTGCACAAGACGATTACGGGCAATGACGGCGCCGAGGCACATCTGGTGTTGATGGAAAGGGTTTTGAGTGGACTCCGTCGGCTTTAAGGCACCGCGGGACACCGCGCCCCCGACCATGACATCCGCCAAGATCGTGGTGGCGGGCGGTTTCGGAGCGGGGAAGACGACCTTCGTCGGGTCGGTGTCGGAAATCGTGCCGCTCACCACTGAGGCGATGATGACCGACGCGAGCGTCGGCGTCGACAACCTCGACCACACGCCGGGCAAGTCGACGACGACGGTGGCGATGGACTTCGGCCGGGTGTCGCTGGACGCGGACCTGATCCTCTACCTGTTCGGCACGCCCGGGCAGCAGCGGTTCTGGTTCATGTGGGACGACCTGGTCCGCGGCGCGATCGGCGCGGTCGTGCTGGCGGACACCCGCCGGCTGGCCGACTCGTTCGCGCCGATCGACTTCTTCGAGGACCGCGGCCTGCCGTACATCGTCGGCGTCAACACGTTCGACGGCGTGCTGGAGCACGACATCAACGACGTGCGCGAGGCGCTGTCGATCGACCCGAACATCCCGATCGTCCGCTGCGACGCCCGGGACCGCGAGTCGACGAAGCAGACGCTGATCACGCTGGTCGAGTACGCGATGCGCCAGTGGATCGCGCTGCGGGCGGCCAAGAGCCGCTGACGCCGTCAGGGCCCGGGGGAATCCCGGGCCCGGCGACGCTCACGCTCGCCGCCGGCGCAGCAGCACCCGTCCGTCGAACGTGCGCGACTCGACCAAGTCCAGGCCGAGCCGCGCCGTGCCCTCGGCGAACGGGCGTTTCTCGGCGGTCGGCCAGCTCCTTCGAGTGGCCCGACAGCTCGGGCCCCATCTCGGGAGGACACGGCCGTCCGGAGAACTCTCAGTACTCGTCGTGGCGGCGCCACCAGGCGCCCGGCCCGTCGTCGCCGCGGCTGTCCTCTTCCCACGCCTCCTGGCGTCCCAGCGGCGTGACGTCGAGGTAGCGGTGCGAGGCCAGGAACATCTCGCCGCCGCGGCCGGAGGTGAAGTACGTGCGGTAGACGTCGTCGCCGTCGCGCAGGAACACGCTCACGCCGAACCCCATTCCGACGCCGCAGTCCTCGGTGAACCCGGTGCCGTGCGCGGACACCCACGGAACTTCCCAGCCCATCCGCGCCCGGTACCGCTCGATCTCCGCCAGGGTCGCCGGCGCGACGATCTTGAGCGTGACGTCGCGGGCGTGCAGGTGGGCGAGGTGCGGCATGTTGTCGACGAGCAGGGAACAGCCGGGGCAGCCCGCGTCGTCGCCGGGGTGCAGCATGAAGTGGTAGACGATCAGCTGGCGGCGGCCCTCGAACAGGTCGAGCAGGCTGACCGGGCCGGCCGGGCTTTCGAACGGGTACTTCCCGTCGAAGCGGACCATCGGCAGCCGGCGGCGCTCAGCGGCGAGGCGGTCGGCCGCCTTCATGTGCTCCTTCTCCTTGACCAGCAGCGCGTCGCGCGCGGCCTGCCATTCTTCCGGCGACACGATCTGGGGCAGGGTGGCGGTCATCGGTCGTCCTTTCCTCGGATGAAACCGGTCAGGTTGTCGAAGCTGGACGTCCAGCCTTCGTGGTGGCCGTCGCGCTCGGAGGCGGTCGGGAAGCCGGTCTGGGTGAAGGTCATCTCGGTCTTGCCGTCGAGGTCGGTGAAGCCGATCGTCACGAGCGTTTCCTGCCCCTGGGCTTCCCAGGCGAAGGTGAACACGAGCCGTTCGGGGATGTCGACCTCGCGGTAGACACCGTGCATCCAGTGGTCTTCGCCTTCGGGGGAGCGGATGCACGCTCGCCAGCGGCCGCCCGGACGCGGGTCGACGGTGACGGCGCAGCAGGTGAAGGTGCGCGGACCGAACCAGCTCGCCAAGTGGTCCGGTCGGATCCAGGCGTCGAAGACGAGCTCGCGAGGCGCGTCGAACACGCGCGTGATGGTCAGGTCAGGCATCGCCGGTCAGGCTCCTCAGGTGTTCCTCGAGGCGGTCGAACCCGCCGTCCCAGAACTGCCGGTAGGTCGCGACCCAGTCGGCGACGTCTTCCAAGGGTTTCGCCTCCAGCCGGCAGGGCCGCCACTGACGCGTGCGGCCGCGGGTGATCAACCCGGCCTGTTCCAGCACCTTCAGGTGCCGCGAAATCGCGGGCAGGCTCATGGTGAACGGCTCGGCGAGCTCGTTCACCGTCGCTTCGCCGGCGGACAGCCGGGCGAGGATGGCACGCCGGGTCGGGTCGGCGAGCGCCGAGAACGTGCGGCTCAACTGGTCAGTCATCATTTCAGCACCTTGTTAATTAACGGACTCGTTAAACATAGCGTCGAGCTGGACGATGTCAAGTTCTCCTGGATGGCCCTGAGATCCGCGTCACGAGCCCTCGGGTTTCCAATAGTAGGAAGTCCAAGTATTTTGAAGGGATGAGCAGTGAGCTGTACCGCCCCGCGCACCCCGTCCGGTTCGTCACGGCGTCGAGCCTCTTCGACGGTCACGACGCGTCGATCAACATCATGCGGCGGATCCTGCAGTCGCAGGGCGCGGAGGTCGTCCACCTCGGCCACAACCGGTCGGTCGACGAGGTCGCCACCGCGGCCATCGCCGAGGACGTCCAGGGTGTCGCCATCTCCGCTTACCAGGGCGGGCACGTCGAGTACTTCTCCTACCTGGTCGAGCTGCTGCGCGAGCGCGGCGCCGGCCACATCAAGGTCTTCGGCGGCGGGGGCGGGGTGATCGTGCGCGAGGAGATCGACCTGCTGCACTCGCGCGGCGTCGCCCGCATCTTCTCGCCCGAGGACGGCTACGAGATGGGCCTGCCGGGCATGATCAACCTGATGATCAAGGCCTGCGACGTCGACCTCGCGGCCGAGGCCCCGGCGCTGGACAAGGTGCTCTCCGGTGACGTCGCCTCACTCTCGCGCGTCATCACCCAGCTGCAAGCGGAAAAGCTGCCCGGCGAGCTGCTGGCCGGCATCACCGAGGCCGCGGGCAAGCGCGAGGTGCCGGTGCTCGGCATCACCGGCACCGGCGGCTCGGGCAAGTCGTCGCTCACCGACGAGCTGATCCGTCGCTTCCGCCTCGACCAGGAGGACAAGCTGCGGATCGCGGTGCTCGCCGTCGACCCGTCGCGGCGCAAGGGCGGCGGCGCGCTGCTCGGCGACCGCATCCGGATGAACTGCCTCGACGGCTCTCCGGTGTACTTCCGCTCGCTCGCGACGCGCACGACGTCCGGCGAGATCCCGGCCGGGCTGAGCGAGGCGATCCAGGCCTGCAAGGCGGCCGGGTACGACTTGGTGATCGTCGAGACGCCGGGCATCGGCCAGGGCGACGCCGGCATCGTCGACTTCGTGGACGACTCGCTGTACGTGATGACGCCGGAATTCGGCGCCGCGTCACAGCTGGAGAAGATCGACATGCTCGACTTCGCCGATGTCGTCGCCATCAACAAGTTCGAGCGCCGCGGTGCCGAGGACGCCCGCCGCGACGTCGCGCGCCAGCTGGTGCGCAACCGCGAAGCCTTCTCGCAGGGCCCGGAGGACATGCCGGTCTACGGCACGAGCGCGGCGAAGTTCAACGACGACGGCGTCACCGCGCTGTACCAGCACTTGCGCGGCTTGCTCGCCGAGCGCGGGCTGACCGTTTCGGCCGGCACGCTGCCGCGGGTCGAGGGCAAGGTCTCGACCGACGCGAGCACGATCATCCCGGGCAACCGGTCCCGCTACCTGGCCGAGATCTCCGACACCGTGCGCGGCTACCACACGAAGACCGCGCAGCAGGTCGCCGCGATCCGCAAGCGCGAGGCCCTGGCGCTGGCCAAGGCGGAACTGTCCAAGGTGGACGCGTCGACCGACGCGCTGGACGGCCTGCTCACCGCCGCCGAGTCCGATGTGGACGGCGAGTCGACAAAGCTCCTCGAGCGCTTCCGGGCACTGGCGGAGGAGTACCGCCAGGACGAGCTCGTCGTCAAGATCCGCGACAAGGAGCTGCGTACGCAGCTGTGGCGCGACACGTTGTCCGGCAACCGGATCCCGCGCGTCGCCCTGCCGCGCTACGCCGAGTCCGGTGAGCTGCTGTCGTTCCTGCGCCGCGAGAACCTGCCGGGCTACTTCCCGTACACCGCCGGCGTTTTCCCGTTCAAGCGGGACGGCGAGGACCCCGCGCGGATGTTCGCGGGCGAGGGTGACGCGTTCCGCACCAACCGCCGGTTCAAGATGCTCTCGGCCGACTCCGAGGCCAAGCGCCTCTCGACCGCCTTCGACTCGGTGACGCTCTACGGCCACGACCCGCACACCCGGCCCGACATCTACGGCAAGGTCGGCACCTCGGGCGTGTCCATCGCCTCGCTCGAGGACATGAAGGTCCTCTACGACGGCTTCGACCTGACCGCGCCGAACACGTCGGTGTCGATGACGATCAACGGCCCGGCGCCGACGATCCTGGCCTTCTTCCTCAACACCGCGATCGACCAGGGCGTCGAAGCGTTCAAGGCCGAGCACGGCCGCGAGCCGTCCGAAGCCGAGGCCGCCGAGCTGCGCGAGTGGGCCTTGAAGAACGTGCGGGGCACCGTGCAGGCCGACATCCTCAAGGAGGACCAGGGCCAGAACACCTGCATCTTCTCCACCGAGTTCAGCCTCCGGATGATGGCCGACATCCAGGAGTGGTTCATCGAGCACGGCGTCCGCAACTTCTACTCGGTGTCGATCTCCGGCTACCACATCGCCGAGGCCGGGGCGAACCCCATCTCGCAGCTGGCGTTCACGCTGTCGAACGGCTTCACCTACGTCGAGTCGTACCTCGCGCGCGGCATGGACATCGACGACTTCGCGCCGAACCTGTCGTTCTTCTTCTCCAACGGCATGGACGCGGAGTACACGGTGCTCGGCCGGGTGGCGCGGCGGATCTGGGCTGTGGCCATGAAGGAGCGCTACGGCGCCAACGAGCGGTCGCAGAAGCTCAAGTACCACGTGCAGACGTCCGGGCGGTCGCTGCACGCGCAGGAGATGAGCTTCAACGACATCCGCACCACGCTGCAGGCGCTCTGCGCGCTCTACGACAACGCGAACTCCTTGCACACCAACGCGTTCGACGAGGCGATCACGACGCCGTCGGAGTCGTCGGTGCGCCGCGCGATGGCCATCCAGATGATCATCAACAAGGAGTGGGGCCTGTCGAAGAACGAGAACCCGCTGCAGGGTTCGTTCGTCGTCGACGAGCTGACCGACCTGGTCGAGGAGGCCGTGCTGGCCGAGTTCGACCGCATCTCCGAGCGCGGCGGCGTGCTCGGCGCGATGGAGACGGGCTACCAGCGCGGCAAGATCCAGGACGAGTCGATCCTGTACGAGCGCAAGAAGCACGACGGCTCGCTGCCGATCGTCGGCGTCAACACATTCCGCAACCCGCGCGCGGGCGAGGACGACGTCGAGGTCGAGCTGGCCCGCGCGACGGAGGACGAGAAGAAGTCCCAGCTCGCTCGGCTGGCGGACTTCCAGCACCGCCACCACGAAGAGGCCCAGCAGGCGCTGAAGACGTTGCGCGAAGCGGCGACTCGCGGCGGCAACCTGTTCGGCGTGCTGATGGACGCGGCGCGGGTGTGCTCGCTGGGGCAGATCACGGAGGCGTTCTTCGAGGTCGGCGGGCAGTACCGCCGCAACGTCTAGAGCCGCACCCGCAGGTACGCCCGGTCGTCGAAGGAGTTCGCGGCCGGGCGCAGGCCCTTGGTCTCGGGCGGGTCGATCATCAGCGGGTCGCGCGCGAGCCGGGCCGCCAGCAGGTGCCCGGCGACGGCTCCGGCGAGCTCGGCGCCGTCCGGGCCGGTGTCCCACGGCTTCTTCGTCGCACCGTCGGCGACGCCGAGCACGTGCTCACCCAGGACCAGCCGGTCGGCGCACGGCTCGTCGCCGGCCCGCGGCACCACCGACGTCTCGACGATCACCCCGCCGAACGTACGGCCTTCAGCTGCCACACGGGAACCAGCACGCGGCCGTCCTCGTCGGTGCCCAGCCGGTCCAGGCCGGCGGGATCCACGTTCAGCATCGTCCGGACGCTCAGCTTCAGCTCCTCCGTCGTCATCGACGTCGTGTACAGCGTCGGCTCGAGCCGCTCGATCGTCCAGTCCTTCCCGACGGTCTCGCGCAGGTTGGCCTCGCTGATCAGGTACGGCGCCGGGAACGCGTCCGGCACCTCGGGGGAGAAGGCGAACAGGTGCAGCCGCGCGCCGGGGCGCGTCGCCCGCGTCAGCGCGGCCAGGTATGCGCGGCGCCCGTCTTCGTCGAGGCAGTGGTAGAGCGCGCTGTCGAGAACCGTGTCGAAGCGGCCTTCGTGGCCTTCGAGCTTCGTCGCGTCGGCGACCGCGAACTCGATGTCGAGCCCCTTCGCGGCGGCACGCGAGCGGGCCTGCTCGACCGCCGACGGCGCGCCGTCCAGGCCGGTGACGTGCACCCCGCGCGAGGCGAGGAACGCCGAGTTGTCGCCGAGGCCGCAGCCGATGTCGAGCACCTCACCGGTGAACTCGCCGGCGTCCACCAGCGCGACGACCGCGGGCTGCGGCGCGCCGATGTCCCACGGCATCTTCCGGCCCATCGGGGTGGCGCCCTGGTACAGCTCTTCGAAGTCGACGTCCTGTACGTCCATCACTGCCCCCTTATTCAACGTATGATGAGATCACTCCATCGTGCACCCCCTGTCAACCCGGTGGTAGTGATTGAGTATGAAATTCGGGATCTCGACGTTTGTGACCGACGAAGGCATCCGGCCGGACGTGCTGGGTGCGGCGCTGGAGGAACGCGGCTTCGACTCGCTGTTCCTGGCCGAGCACTCGCACATCCCCGTCAGCCGGGAAACCCCGTACCCGGGCGGGGGTGACCTGCCGGAGAAGTACAAGCGCACGCTCGACCCGTTCATGGCGCTCACCGCGGCGGCCACCGCGACGTCGGAGCTGCTGCTCGGTACCGGCATCGCGCTGCTGATCCAGCGCGACCTGATCCACACCGCCAAGGAGGTCGCGTCGCTCGACCTGGTCTCCGACGGGCGCGCGCTGTTCGGCGTCGGCGTCGGCTGGAACCGCGAGGAGATGCGCAACCACGGCACCGACCCGAAGACCCGCGGCGCGCTGATCGACGAGCAGCTGGCCGCGCTCAAGGAGATCTGGACGAAGGACGAGGCCGAGTTCCACGGCAAGCACGTCGACTTCGCCCCGATCTACGCCTGGCCGAAGCCGGTGCGCAAACCGCACCCGCCGATCTACATCGGCGGCGAGAGCGAAGCGGCGCTGAACCGTCTCGCCCGCTACGGCGACGGCTGGCTGCTGCGCGGCCACACGCACTTCGACGAGGCGAAGCGCGTCCGCGGCTGGCTCGCCGACCAGGGGCGGTCCGACGTGGAGTTCGCGGTCTTCGGCGGCGACACGAAGGGCAAGGTGATCGACGGCTTCCGCGAGGCGGGCGTCGAGCGCTACACGTTCCTGCTCGAGACGTTGCCGGAAGCCGAGACGCTCAAGGCGCTGGACGAGCTGGCGGAAGTGGCCGCCGCCCACCGCTGACGAACGGCTACTTGTCCAGCAGCAGGTGCACCGACAGTTCGAGGCGGTTGGCGACGTCGGCCGCCGAGGCGCGGCGGGTCACCCAGGCCACCAGGTTCGCCATCCAGACGTCCGCGACGACGTGGAAGATGTCGCGGTCGGCCTCGGTCGGCTCGGAGATGCCCATGGCCTGGGCGAACATGTTCTCCATGAGCCGCCCGACCTGCTCGACCTCGGCGGCGGCGGACGTGTCGGCGAACATGAACGCGCGAACCATCGCCTCGGTCAGGTGCGGGTCGCGCTGCATCAGGCGGGTGTTGCGGCCGAGCACGAACATCAGCCGCTCGGCCGGCGTCTCGCCGGGGATGGCCTGGCGTTCCAGCTTCTCCTGCGCGCGCTCGAACTCGCGCGCGAGGCCGGAGACGAGCAGGTGGATCTTGGACGGGAAGTACCGGTACAGGGTGCCCAGCGCGACGTCGGCCTTCTCGGCGACCGCGCGCATCTGCACGGCGTCGTAGCCGCCCTTGGAGGCCAGGGCGAGGGTGGCGTCGATGATCCGGCGACGGCGGTCGCGCTGGGCGGCCGAGCCGAGTTCGTCGGCTCCGATCGCGCTCAGGCCGTTCCCGCGTGCCTTCGCCGGCGCTTTGGCTTTGCCGGGCATCGGCATTCCCCCGTCCTTCGGAACTTGTTCCAGTTCACGACGTAGAGTACCTGTCCTGGCGAAACGTTCAACAATCGACCCACTGGCCGAAAAACTGTAACACGTTCTACACTCGCGAGTAGTGTCCCGTACCGCGAGGAGACCCCGATGCCGGTCGCGCTCACCGAGGAACAGGCCGCGCTGGCCGAGGCGATCCACGCCTGGTCCGCCGCGCACCATCCGCGAGAGGCGGTGCGCGCGGCCGAAACCGGTCCGGCGGCCGGGATTTCCGCCGGCTTCGCCGGACTCGGCCTGTTCGGCGTCGCCCTGCCCGCCGCGGCCGGCGGCGCCGACGGCACCCTCGCCGACCTGGCCGCCGGTCTCGCCGCGGCGGCCGAAGAACTTGTTCCCGGCCCTGTCTTGAGCACCGCGCTCGGCGGCCTCCTGCTGGCGGAGGTGCCCGAAGCGAAGGAGCTGCTTTCCGCCGTCGCCGAGGGGGAAGCCACGGTCGCGGTGCTGCTGGACGCGCCGTCGCTCGACGACGGCGTCAGCGGACCGGTGCCGGGAGCCACTGCCGAGTCGTGGCTGGTGGTGCCGGTCGAGGGTGGCCACGTGCTGCTCGCGCCGGGGACGGCCGGGGTGACCGTCGAGCCGCTGACGCCGTTCGACTTCTCGCGCCCGCTGGCGCGCGTCCGGTTCTCCGGCGTCCGTGCCGATCCGCTGACCTTGCCGCCGGTCGCTCCCTTGGCGGTGATTTTGTCCGCGGCCGAAGCCGCGGGGGTGGCGCGGCGCTGCCTGACCGTCGCCGTCGAGTACGCCAAGGTCCGCGAGCAGTTCGGCAAGCCCATCGGCGGGTTCCAGGCGATCAAGCAGCTGTGCGCCGAAATGCTTTGCCGCGCCGAAGCGGCCGAGGCGCTGGCCTGGGACGCGGCTTCCGGGCAGCACCCGCTGTCGGTGGCGAGCGCGGCCGTCGTCGCCCTCGACGCGGCCGTCGCCAACGCGAAGGACTGCATCCAGATCCTCGGGGGCATCGGGTTCACCTGGGAGCACGACGCGCACCTCTACCTGCGCCGGGCCGTAGCGTTGCGGCAGTGGCTCGGCGGCTCCGGGCCGTGGCGGCGTCAGGCGGCTTCGCTGGCTCTCGCCGGGACCGAGCGGACGCTGGGCGTCGACGTCGGGGACGACCCCGCCTTGCGCGACGAGGTGGCGCGGATCGCGGCGCTTTCCGGTTCTGAGCAGCGGGTCGCTCTGGCCGACGCGGGACTGCTGACGCCGCACTGGCCGGCGCCGTTCGGACGCGGGGCCGACGCGGCGGAGCAGCTGCGGATCGACGGCGCGCTCGCCGCGGCCGGTGTCCGCCGTCCTGACCTGGTGATCGGCGCGTGGGCGGTGCCGACGATCCTGGAGCACGGCAGCGACGAGCAGCGTTCCCGGTTCGCCCGGCCCACCCTCCGTGGTGAGATCACGTGGTGCCAGCTGTTCAGCGAGCCGGGCGCCGGGTCCGACCTGGCGGCGCTGCGGACGGCCGCCCGGCGCGTCGACGGCGGCTGGCGGCTGACCGGGCAGAAGGTGTGGACGTCGCTCGCGCGCGAAGCCGACTGGGGGATCTGCCTCGCGCGCACCGACCCGGACGTGCCCAAACACAAGGGGATCACGTACTTCCTGGTGGACATGCGCGCCGAGGGCATCACGACCCGGCCGCTGCGGGAGATCACCGGCGAGGCCGTGTTCAACGAGGTGTTCCTCGACGACGTGTTCGTCCCGGACACCGACGTCGTCGGCACGCCGGGCGGCGGCTGGCGGCTGGCGCGCACGACCCTGGCCAACGAGAGGGTTGCCCTCGGGAGCGGATCCGCGGTAGGGGAGAGCGTGCAGTCGCTGGTGTCCACAGTGGACGCCTCGGCCTTGGACGACGTGGCCTTGAACCAGCTCGGTTCGCTGGTGGCTTTCGGAGTGGCGGGTTCGGTGCTGGACCTGCGGGCGGCCCTGCGCCGGCTGGAAGGGCAGGACCCGGGCGCGGAGTCGAGTGTGCGAAAGCTGCTCGGGGTGCAGCACCGGCAGGAGGTCGCGGAGTTCGCCCTGGAGCTGGCGGGCGCGGGTGCGCTGGTCGCCGGCGGTCCGGCGCAGCACGAGTTCCTGCTGACGCGCTGCCTGTCCATCGCGGGCGGCACGACGCAGGTCCTGCGGTCCCTGACCGCGGAACGGCTCCTGGGCCTGCCGCGCGGCTGATGCCCCGCCAATCACGCGAGATGCCCGCCCGATCACGCGAGATGCCCCTCCAATCACGCGAGATGCCCGCCCGATCACGCGAGATGCCCCTTCAATCACGCGAGTTACGTCCCCGATCACGCGAGTCCCGTCTCTGATCACGCGAGTTACGTGTCTGATCACGCGGGATCCGGCTCTGCTCACGCGAGTCCCGGCCCGGATCACGCGGATCGGGGGGCGCGAAAGGACCGTTCGTGCCGCCCGGGCCGAAACTGTCGGGGGCGTGTTCTAGCGTTGCCGTCGTGGAGTTCAGCGCAGACACCCGGGCCACCTACCTTCCCGCGGATCCCCCGCGGGACGGCGTGCTGGCCTTGTGGGGCGACGACGTGGCCGGCGGGACCACGATCGAGCTCGTGCTGCCGCGGGGCGCGAAGTTCGCGCGGACGAAGGTCGACGCGGAGCTCGTCCCGCTCGAACGCGCGCTGCCTCGCCTGCTCGCGGTGGGAGAAGAAGCCAGCCCGGCCGTCGCGGCGTGGTCGGCGGCCGTCAACGCCGGGGTGAACCTCGTCGCGCGGGGGCGGCTGCGGCCCGCCGTCTCGCCGGCCGGGGCGGCGGCCTGGCGGATCGGGCCGTTGGACGCGGCCGACGAAGAGCTGCTGCGAGGCCTGGCCGGTGCCCTGCCGCCGGAGGCGTACGCGCTGCCGCTGACCGGGCTGAAACGCATTCGCCTGCACTCGCCGGACTCCCTGGTCCGCGCGCTGTGGGACGCGACGGCCGACCTGCTGGCGCGCAGCCCGGCGGCCCCGGTCGGGGCCGGCGACCCGGCGTTCGCGGCGCGCGAACCGGCCCTGCTCGGCCCGGACGGCGCGGCCTGGCTGGCGGAGCTGGAGGCCCGCGAACCCCGCGGCGTCCAGGTGCTGCTGCGGGTCGAGGGCCGGGACGACGACACGTTCGCCGGGGTGTTGGCGGTGCGCAGCATGGCGGAGGCGAGCCTCGTGGTCGAGGCGTCGACGCTGTGGGACGCGCCGGACGCGGTGCTGAACCGGCTCGGCGACCAGGTGGAGACGCAGCTGCTGCTCGGCCTGCGCCGCGGCGCGCGGGCGTGGGCGCCGCTGGGCCGGGTCTTGGAGCAGGCCACGCCCGCGGAACTGCCGTTGACGGACGACGACGTCGTCGACCTGCTCACCGACGGCAGCCGCGACCTCGGCGGCGCCGGCATCGAGGTGCTCTGGTCGAAGGGCCTGTTCGCCGGCGAGGTGAAGGCGAAGGCGAGCGCGACCCAGGCGCCGGCGAGCGTCACGGAGGCGGAGTTCGCGCTGAAGAGCCTCCTGGAGTTCCGCTGGCAGCTCAGCCTCGGCGGCGAGCAGCTGACCGAGGCGGAGGTCGCGGCCCTCGCGGAGGCGAAGCGCCCGCTGGTCCGGCTGCGCGGGCAGTGGGTGCGCGTGGATCCGCAGCTGCTCGCGCGGGTCCGGAGCCGCACCCGCAAGCTCGACGCGGGTGAGGCCCTGGCGGCGGCGCTCACGGGCGAGCTGGAACTGGACGGCGAACGCGTCGAGTTCGCGGCGCCCCCGGTGCTGGGCGGACTGGCCGAGCGGATCCGCGACCGGATGGGTGCGGAGGTGGCCACGCCGCCGGGGTTGCAGGCGACGCTGCGGCCGTACCAGCAGGCCGGGTTGGCCTGGCTGGCGACGATGACCGGGCTCGGGCTGGGCGCGTGCCTGGCCGACGACATGGGGCTGGGCAAGACGATCCAGCTGATCGCCCTGCACCTCCACCGCCGAGCGTTGGCCTCAGCGTTGCCATCCGGTGCTGCCGGGTCGGCGGCCGGACTCGCTGCAGACTCGGCGCCGGGAGCGGCGCTCGGCGCCGGTGGTCATCTCGACCCGGCCGAGGCCGCCTTGCGGGGTGGGGCGCAGGCCGCGAGTGAGCCGGTTGCGGTGCTCCCGGCGGGAGCGGTGCCTGCCGGGGCCGGCGGCCCTCTCGACTTGGCTAAAGCTCCGGCCGGCAACCAGACCTGCTCGTCCGAAGCCGCCGCGGAGCTTGCCGAGCCTCGGCCCGAGGGGCAGTCCCAGCCGGCGGAAGCCACGGAGCCTGCCTCGACCGCCGGGCCGACCCTGGTCCTCTGCCCGACCTCCCTCCTGGGCAACTGGGAGCGCGAGTTCGCCCGCTTCGCCCCGGACATCCCGGTCCGCCGGTTCCACGGCGGCAGCCGCCACCTCGACGACCTCGCCCCCGACGAGGTCGTGCTCGCCACCTACGGCGTCCTCCGCCGCGATCGCGAGACACTGTCCGAAGTGGACTGGGGGCTCGTCGCCGCGGACGAGGCGCAGCACGTCAAGAACCCGCTGTCCGCCACGGCCAAGGAGCTCCGCAAGATCCCCGCCCGGGCCAAGGTCGCCCTCACCGGCACCCCGGTCGAAAACCGGCTGACCGAACTGTGGTCCATTGTGGACTGGACCACGCCCGGCCTGCTCGGTCCGCTCGACCGCTTTCGCCGCACGGTGGCGCGGCCGATCGAGCGCGACCGCGACAAGGCGGTCACCGAACGGCTGGCCGCCACCGTCCGGCCGTTCCTGCTGCGGCGGCGCAAGTCCGACCCGGACATCGCCCCCGAGCTGCCGCCGAAGACAGAGACCGACCGGTTCGTCCCGCTCACCGCCGAGCAGACCACGCTCTACGAAGCCGTCGTGCGCGAGAACCTGGCCGAAATCCGCGAGACGCAGGGCATCAAGCGGCGCGGGCAGGTCCTGCAGCTGCTCACCGAGCTCAAGCAGATCTGCAACCACCCGGCTCAGTTCCTCAAGGAACCGCACAGCGCGCTCACCGGCCGGTCCGGCAAGCTCGCCGCGTTCGAAGAGCTGGTGGACGTCATCCTCGACGAGGGCGAGAGCGTCCTGGTCTTCAGCCAGTACGTCCAGCTCTGCAAGCTGCTCGAGCGCCGGCTCAAGGACCGGGGCCTGCCCACCGAACTGCTCTCCGGCGAAAGCTCACCGGCGAAACGCCAGGACATGGTCGACCGGTTCCAGGCCGGCGAGATCCCGGTGTTCCTGCTGTCGCTCAAGGCGGGCGGCGTCGGGCTCAACCTGACCCGGGCCACCCACGTGATCCACTACGACCGCTGGTGGAACCCGGCGGTCGAGGACCAGGCCACCGACCGCGCGTACCGCATCGGCCAGGACCGCCCGGTCCAGGTCCACCGGCTGATCGCCGAGGGCACCCTCGAGGAGCGGATCGCGCAGGTGCTCGAGAAGAAGCGGGGGCTGGCCGAGTCGATCGTCGGCGCGGGGGAGGACTGGATCACCGAACTGTCCGACGACGAGCTCGCGGACCTGGTCCGCCTCGGGAGCGGGTGATGCCTCCGAGGCGGAGTTTCGGCCGTACCTGGTGGGGCCGCGCCTGGGTCGACGCGCTGGAGCAGCGCGCGAAGCTCGATCCGAACCGGCTGCCCCGCGGGCGGACGTACGCGCGCAAGGGCACGGTCAGCGAGCTGCACTTCGGCGCCGGGGTGATGACGGCGCGGGTGCGTGGCAGCCGGCCGCAGCCGTACAAGGTGACCATCACGATGCGCACCTTCACCGACGGCGAGTGGGACACGCTGCTCGGCGTGGTCGGCACGCAGCTCGGGCACGCGGCCGCGCTGCTCGACGGCGAGCTGCCGGGCGCGCTCGCCGAGCAGGCCCGCGAGGCGGGCGCCGACCTGCTGCCCGGCCCGGGCGACCTGCGGCCGCGGTGCTCGTGCCCGGACTCGGCGAACCCGTGCAAGCACGTCGCCGCGGTGTACTACCTGGTCGCCGACGAGGTGGACCGCGACCCGTTCACGCTGTTCCTGCTGCGCGGCCGTCCGCGGGCGGACGTCCTGGCCGAACTGCGATCCCGCCGCGCCCCGGCGCGCGGCGAGCAACCGAAGCTGCCGAAGCGCGTGGACGAAGGGCTGACACCGCGCGCGGCCTACGCCCGGCGGCCGGGCGCGATCCCGGCCCTGCCACCGCCACCGCGGGTACCCGGGCCACCGGCGGTCCTGGACCTCGACCCGCCCCCGAGCACGGGCTGGACTGCTGCCGCACTGTCCGTGCTCGCGGAGGACGCGGCTTCGCTGGCGCGTGACCTGCTGACGGGCGGAGTGACGGCCGCGGAGCTGACGTTCGAGGAGGATCTGGCGCGCCGAGCGGCGGGCCGGACCGGCTCGGAGTTCACCGCTTTGGCGACCGCGGCCGGGGTCCCCCTGCGGGACTTGGTCCATTGGGCC
Organism: Amycolatopsis sp. NPDC051371; assembly: GCF_040682155.1. Lineage (NCBI taxonomy): Bacteria > Bacillati > Actinomycetota > Actinomycetes > Pseudonocardiales > Pseudonocardiaceae > Amycolatopsis > Amycolatopsis sp. NPDC051371. Next base: position 95,416 of record NZ_JBFBAG010000035.1, on the reverse strand, counting down.
GAGGCCTGGCGCGAAGCCGGACGCGGCGGCCTGGCGGTCGTGCGCGAGACGTGGCAGCCGGGTCCGGGCCCGCTGGCCGAAGCGCAAGCAGTGCTGGCCGAAGCGGGGCTGCCGGGAACGCCCAAGGTATGGCGCAACCGCCTGACGCAGGGAGAGCTACAGCTGCGCTACGGCCGCGACGCCCGCTGGTACCGGTTCATCCGCGCGGGCGCGGAGTGGCGCTTGGACGGCCCGCCCTCGGCGAGCCCGGTCGACCTGGCCTACTGACCGCGGCACTCCGCCGAACCCGAGTGCTGGGCTCGAATGCAGTGAACGACGTCGCTACCGGTTCTCGGCCTTCCAGGCGTTGTAGGTGAAGTCCAGGAACCGCGCTACACCGCGCACCACATGCGCACTCCGCACGGAAGTGAACACATCGAACGCATGCTGAGCCCCAGCCAGCTCCGCATAAGCCACCGGCGCCCGCGACTTCTCCCGCAGCCGCCGCACGAACTCGCGCGCCTCACGCACCGGCACCAGCGAATCGTCCCGCCCGTGGATCACGAAGAACGGCGGAGCCTCCGACGAAATCCGATCCAACGGCGACGCCGCGATGTAGTCGTCCAGGTGCTGAACCGGGTCGCGATCCGCCGCGAACACCCGCCGCGCGATCAAGCTCTCCAGGCGGTACTGGCTGGCCCGAGACCCCGACGTCGCCGCGAAGTCGTACACCCCGTAGTGCGGCACGCACGCCTGAACGCTCGTGTCGACGTCCTCGAACTCCGGCTGCAAAGCCGGGTCGTTCTGCGACAAAGCCAGCAGCGCCGACAGGTGACCGCCCGCCGACCCGCCCGTCACCGCCACAAAACTGGGGTCGCCGCCGTACGACGCGATCTCCGTGCGGATCCACGCCAGTGCCTGCTTCGCCGCCACGATGTGCGCCGGCCAGCGGTGGGTCGGCGAAAGCGGGTAGTTGATCGCGACGCACACCCAGCCTCGACGGGCCAGGTAGCGCATCAACGGCCGCCCCTGCTCCTCCTTGTTGCCGATCACCCACGCGCCGCCGTGGACCTGCAGCAAGACCGGCGCACCGGAAACCGGCGAAGACGGGCGGTAGACGTCCAGCAGGAACCGCTTGCCGCCCGGGGCGTACGCGATGTTGCGGTCGACGCGAACGTCCGGCGCGCCCATCCGGAACGGCAGCGCCAGCTCGCCCCACGGCAGACCCAGGTCGGAACGGCCCAGCTCGGCCGCGTAGTCCTCGCCCAGAGCGTTGGTCAGCGCCTTCTCGATCTCCTCGCGGGCGCCGTGGCCCGTCCGGATCAGCGTGGCGAGCCCGGCGGCGGACGCGGCGGCCATCGCGAGCCCGGCCTGCGTCGACCGGTCGCGGACGCCGTGACGCGCCACGTGCAAAGCCGCGTCCGCGGCCGTCAACGCCAGGAACTGGGGCGCGAGCTCCCCGGTCAGCCACCCGGCGAAGAACGCCGGGATGGTCGTGGACCGGGCTCGCAACGGGCGGAGCGCGTTCGCGGTGAGGCCGAGCTGGACCGCGCGACGGATCAGGAAATTCGGCTGCACCACCGCGATGATACCGGCGAGTAGGGTGACGCGCCGCTCGCCGGAAGTGGCTTACGCTGATCGTCATGCAGAGACTGAGCGGCCTCGACGCGAGTTTCCTCTACCTCGAGACGTCGTCCCAGGTCCTGCACGTCTGCGGGTTGCTCACCCTCGACGGCTCGACCGTCCCCGGCGGCTACACCTTCGCGAAACTCGCGGAAAAACTCGAGGAGCGGGTTCGGGGCATTCCGGCGTTCCGCCGCAAACTGCACAATCCGCTCTGGAACATCGGGCATCCCGTCTGGGTCGAAGACGACGACTTCGACCTCGACCACCACGTGCACCGCATCGGCGTGCCGGCTCCCGGCGACCGCGTCGAGCTGGCCGAGCTGTGCGCGCACATCGCCGGGCAGCAGCTCGACCGCGCGCACCCGCTCTGGCAGCTGTACGTCATCGAAGGCCTGGCCGACGGCCAGATCGCCGTGCTGCTGAAGATGCACCACGCCAGTGTCGACGGGGTGAGCGGCGCCAGCCTGATCACCTACCTCGCCGGCCTCGAGCCGGACGCACCGGCGCCGGCGATCGAGGAACCCCGCAATCCCTCGATGCCCTCGCCGCTGAACTTGCTCCGCACCGGCGTCGAGAGCGTCGCTAAACGTCCCGCCGAGCTCGCGCGGCTGCTGCCGGACCTGCTGGGCCTGATGCCGCAGTGGCTCGGGAAAGCTTTGCGGGGCAAGGGGATGCCGATCCCGTTCACCGCGCCGCGGACGTCGCTGAACGGCACGATCACCGGGCACCGCAGCGTCGCGTTCGCCCAGCTCGACCTCGGCGAGGTCAAGGACGTGAAGAACGCCTTCGGGGTCACGGTCAACGACGTCGTGCTCGCGCTCGTCGCCGGGGCACTGCGGGACTTCCTCGAAGCACGCGGCGAACTGCCCGAAGACCCGCTGGTGGCGACCGTTCCGGTCTCGGTGCACGACCGGACCGAGCGCGACCACGGCAGCAACAAGGTTTCCGCCTTCTTCGCGTCGCTGCCGACGCACCTGCCCGACCCGGCCGCGCGGGTGTTCTTCCTCGCCGAGGCCAACCGGCTGTCGAAGGACCACCACTACGACATCGACGCCGACATGCTGCAGGACTGGGCGCAGTTCTCGGCCGCGACGGCGTTCGGCATGGCGGTCCGCGCCTATTCGGCGCTGCGCCTGGCCGAGAAGCACCCGGTGGTGCACAACCTGGTCGTCTCCAACGTGCCCGGCCCGCCGATGCCGCTGTACCTGCTCGGCGCGCGGATCACCGGCTTCTACCCGCTCGGCCCGGTCTTCCACGGCGCCGGGCTGAACGTCACCGTGCTGTCCAACGCCGGCAAGATACACGTCGGCCTGCTCGGCGCGCGGGAGCTGGTCAAGGACCTGTGGCCGCTCGCCGACGCGCTCCCGGAGGCGCTCGCCGAGCTGCTCAAGGCCGCGGGCTGAGCACCACGACCGGGATCTCCCGGTCAGTCCAAGCCTGGTACTTCGCGAAGTCGGCGTAGAGCTCCACGAGCCGCGGCCAGAGGTCGGCGCGTTCCGCCGGATCGGCCACCCGGGCCGTGACGAGCACGTCGCGCCGGCCCTTGAGGTGGATGCGGGTCTCGGGGTGCGCGAGCAGGTTGCGGTACCACTGTGGGTGCTGGGGCAGCCCGCCTTGGGAACCGACGATGACGACGTCTTCGCCGGAGCTCAGGTAGAGCAGCGGCGTGGTGAACAGCCGGCCGGACTTGCGCCCGCGGTGCTCCAGCAGCAGCGTCGGCACCGGCTTGCGGAACCCGGCGCCGATCCGCCAGGTGCTGCCGACGCGCCCGCCGGTCAGCCGGAAGACCGCCACCTGAGCCTTCGCCCCGTATTTCATGACCTTCGCCGTCACGGGCGAGTCCAGGCCGCCGGGCTTCTCGTCGGGCAGGCTGAAACGTCCCATCGTGAGTTCCTTCCTCAAAGGGAGTGGACCGCGGCGAGCAGCGCGGGCACCCAGCGGTCGGCGGCGAGCACGCAGGCGGCGTGCCCGGCCGCGACCTCGTAGGTCGCCGCGCCGGGGATGCGGCGGGCCAGCGAGCGCTGGTGGTCGGGGGCGATGAACCGGTCCCGGCCGGTCACGACGACGGCTGCGGGCAGTTGCAGCGTGGGCAGCCAGAGCGTCGAGTCGAACCGGCCGATCTCGTCGACGGCGACCGCGATCTCCCACGGCGTCGTCGACCGGAACTCCCGCAGCCCCCACCGGTAGTCCTGGACGCGGTCACGCGGGACGGCGGCGGGCACAGCCGGCAGCTTCACGCGCTCGCGCAGCTGCCGCAGCGTCCGGCCGAACACGTCGAGCGCGACGCTCTGGCGCAGCCCGCGGCGGAAGTTGCTCGCGGTCGAGCACAGCACCAGCCCGGTAACACGTTCTGGTTCGGCGCGGGCGACGAGCTGGGCGACCATGCCGCCCATCGAGTACCCGGCGAGCGCGAACCGCCCGATGCCGAGCACGTCCGCCACGGCGGTGACGTCCTCGGCGCAGTCGGCGAGCCGGAACTCCGGTGACCGGATGCCCCGGCCGTGCCACCGTTGGTCGAACACGACGACGCGGTGGTGGCGCGCCAGCCGATCGAGGGCCGGGTACCAGGTAAGCAAGCCCGTGCAGGCCACCGAATGCAGCAGGATGAGGGCCGGTGCGTCCCGCGGGCCGACGTCGGTGACCACGGTCCGGCCGCGCCCGGGCAGGTCGAGGGGGACCGGGTCGGGCACGCGCGCGGTGGGTGGCACGGTGATCCGCCGGCGCCGGCGCGCGCCGTCCGGTTCGGTCACCGCCACTGAAGCTCCTCCGAGGGGTTGCCGTACCGGCGCTTTCCGGTTAAGACTAGAACAGGTTTCAGTATTGCGCCGATCCGGAGGACAGGCGTGGACTTCACCCTTGACGATACGCAGACGGAGATCGCCGCCCTCGCCGCGAAAGTGCTCAGTGCCGAGGACGATCCTTGGCGCGCCCTCGCGTCTTCGGGCCTGCTCGCCCTCGCGCTGCCCCCCGACCTGGAGGGCGACGGCCTGGGCATCGCGGAGATCGCGCAGGTCCTCACCGAGGTCGGCCGCGCCGCCGCGCCGGTGCCCGCCTACGCCGCGTTGGCGCTGGGCGTCCTGCCGATCGAAACCCTCGGCACACCTCAACAGCGCGCGGACCTGCTGCCGGGGGTCGCGGCGGGGGAGGAGCTGCTCACCGCGGCCCTGCACGAGCCGTCCGCCCCGCTCGTCGCCGAGCCCGCGACGACCGCGCGGGCGAGCGACGGGAAGTGGCTGCTCAGCGGGGTGAAGACCGCCGTCCCCTACGCGAGTGAAGCCACCCGGGTCCTGACGCCGGTGTCCACTCCGCACGGCACCGCCGTCTACCTCGTCGACCCGCACGCCGACGGCGTCACGCTCGTCCCGACGCCCACCTCGGCCGGGGCGCCGGAGTACACCATGCGTCTCGACGGCGTCGCCGTCGAGGAGTCCGACCTCCTGTTCGACCGGGGCGCCGTCGCGGCGCTGCACCGCTTCGCGCTCGCCGGCGCGCTCGCGGTCGGGGACGGCCTCCTGGCCGGCGCCCTGGCGCTGACGGTGAAACACGTGGGTGAGCGCACCCAGTTCGGCCGTCCCCTCGCGACGTTCCAGGCGGTGGCCGGCCAGATCGCCGACGTCTACGTCGCCGCGCGGACCGTGCACCTGGCCGTGACGTCCGCGGTGTGGCGGCTGGCGGCCGGCCTGGACGCGGACGCCGAACTGGACATCGCCGCCTACTGGTTCGCCGAAGAGGCACCCAAGGCGCTCGCGACCTGCCACCACCTGCACGGCGGCGTCGGCGTCGACGAAACCTATCCGCTGCACCGGTATTCATCGGCGGTGAAGGACCTCGGCCGGACGCTCGGCGGCGCCGCGCACCGGCTCGGCAGGCTCGGCGAACGAGTGGCGGGAGTGCGTGGATGCACGTCGAACTGACCGCGGCGCAACGGGAGCTGCGCGCCGAACTGCGCGACTACTTCGCCGGGCTGATCAGCCCCGAAGAACGTCAGGCCATGCTGCGCGAGCGGCACGGGCCGGTGTTCCGCGAGATCGTCCGCCGGATGGGCCGCGACGGCCGGCTCGGCGTCGGCTGGCCGGTCGAGTACGGCGGGCAGGGCTTCGGCGGCATCGAGCAGCACCTGTTCGTCGACGAGGCCGCGCGCGCCGACGTCCAGCTGCCCTCGGTGACGCTGCAGACGGTCGGGCCGACGCTGCAGCAGTACGGCACGGACGAGCAGAAATCCTTCTTCCTGCCCAAGATCCTGGCCGGCGAGATCCACTTCGCGATCGGCTACACCGAACCGGAGGCGGGCACCGACCTCGCGGCGCTGCGCACGACGGCGGTGCGCGACGGCGACGAGTACGTCGTCAACGGCCAGAAGATCTTCACCACCGGCGGCCATGACGCCGACTACGTCTGGCTGGCCGTGCGGACCGCGCCGGACGCGCCGCGGCACAAGGGCATCTCGATCCTCATCATGGACACGAGCGACCCCGGCTACTCCTGGACGCCGATCATCACCTGCGACGGTGCCCACCACGTCAACGCGACGTACTATTCGGACGTTCGCGTGCCGGCGAACCGCTTGGTGGGCAAGGAGAACGAGGGCTGGCGGCTGATCACGACGCAGCTCAACCACGAGCGCGTCATGCTCGGCCCGGCCGGGCGGATCGGCGGCCTGTACGACCGCGTCCGCGCGTGGGCCGCTGCCCACGGCCTGCTGGACCTCGCCGACGTCCGGGCCGTGCTGGCCGAAGTCATGGCGGTGACGCGGGTGAACGAACTGCTGAACTGGCAGGTCGCGGTGTCCTCGGCGAGCGCGCCGGTGGCCGTCGGCGACGCGTCGGCGACGAAGGTGTTCAGCTCGGAGGTCATCCAGCGCATCGGCCGGAACCTGGAAGAGCTGGTCGGGCGCCACGGCGACCTGGCCGATCCGGACACCGCCGAGCTGGCGGAATGGCTGGACGTCGCCGCGAAGCGCAACATCGTGCTGACGTTCGGCGGCGGGGTCAGCGAAATCCAACGGGAGCTGATCGCGTCGATCGGCCTGGGCCTGCCGAGGGTGCCGCGATGAACATCCGGGAAGCCGCCGAAGAGATCGCCGCTCGCGGCGAGTGCGCGCCGCGCCTGGCGCGCGACCCGGTGAACCAGGCCATGGTGAACAACTGGGTCGAGGCGATCGGCGACGACAACCCGGTGTACACCGACCCGGAGTTCGCCGCGAAGAGTGTCCACAAGGGACTGGTCGCGCCGCCCGCGATGGCGCAGGTGTGGACGATGGGCGGGCTGAACGTCCCCCGCGGGTCCGACGACCCGCTCGGCCTGATGATGGAACTGCTGGACGAGGCCGGGTTCACGTCCGTCGTCGCGACGAACTCGGAGCAGACCTACCACCGCTACCTGCGCCCTGGTGAGCAGGTCGAGGCGCGGACCCGGTTGGAAGACGTCGTCGGTCCGAAGAGGACGGCGCTCGGCGAGGGCTGGTTCGTCACCACGCGGATGACCTGGTACGTCGGCGACGAGGCCGTTGCGGAGATGATGTTCCGCGTGCTCAAGTTCCGGCCGCCCGCGCCGAAACCGCCGCCGGCGCCGATCTTGCGGCCGGTGATCAGCCGTGACACGGAGTTCTTCTGGGACGGTCTTCGCGAGGGGGAGCTGCGCATCCAGCGCTGGGGCGAGACCCTGCGGCACCCGCCAGGGCCGATGCCGCCCGACGGCTCGCTGGACACCAAGCCGGACTACGTCGTCGCGAGCGGGCGCGGGACCGTGTTCTCGTACGTCGTGCACCACCACCCGCCGGTGCCGGGCAAGGACCTTCCGTTCGTCGTGGCCCTGGTGGAGCTGGAAGAAGGGGTTCGCGTGATGGCCGAGCTGCTGGACGCGTCACCCGAAGAAGTCCACATCGGACTGCCGGTGGTGGCGGCGTTCGTCCGTGTCGACGACGACCTGACGCTGCCGGCCTGGAAGGTGGCTCGATGACCGTCGCCGAAGGGACCGAGCTGCCGCCGCTGACGATCGAGGCGACGCCGACGTTCGTCGTGAGCACGGCCCTGGCCACCCGCGATTTCCAGGACGTGCACCACGACCGCGATTCGGCGGTTCAGCGCGGCTCGAAGGACATCTTCCTCAACATCCTCACCGACACCGGCCTGGTGCAGCGGTTCGTGTCCGCGTGGGCGGGGCCGGAGGCGCTGATCCGGTCGATCAAGATCCGGCTCGGCGTGCCGTGCTACGCCTACGACACGCTGACGTTCACCGGCCGCGTGGTCTCCCGTGAGGGCAACGACGTCGTCGTCTCGGTGTCGGGGGTGGACTCGCTCGGCGAGCACGTCGCCGGGACCGTGGAGGTGACGCTGCCGTGACGCTCTCGGGCAAGGCCGCCATCGCCGGGATCGGCGCGACCGAGTTTTCGAAGGACTCCGGGCGCAGCGAACTGCGGCTGGCCGCCGAATGCATTTCCCACGCCTTGGCCGACGCCGGGTTGAAGCCGTCCGATGTGGACGGACTGGTGTCGTTCACGATGGACGGCAACGCCGAGATCGCGGTCGCGCGCGAGCTGGGCATCCCGGAACTGAAGTTCTTCAGCCGTATCCACTACGGCGGCGGTGCGGCGGCGGCGACCGTCCAGCAGGCCGCGATGGCGGTGGCGACCGGCGTCGCGGACGTCGTCGTCGCGTACCGGGCGTTCAACGAACGTTCGGGCATGCGGTTCGGCCAGGTGTCCTCGGCCGCGGCCGGGCAGGTCAACTCGTCCGGCGTCGACAACGCGTTCCACTACCCGATGGGCATCGCGACCCCGGCGGCGACGGTCGCCATGGTCGCGCAGCGGTACCTCCACGACTACGGCGCGACGAGCGAGGACTTCGGCCGAGTCGCGGTGGTCGACCGAAAGCACGCGGCGACCAACCCGAACGCGTGGTTTCATGAGCGGCCGATCACCCTCGAGGAGCACCAGTCGTCACGCTGGGTGGCCGAGCCGCTGCACCTGCTCGACTGCTGCCAGGAGAGCGACGGCGGGGTGGCGCTGGTCGTGACGAGCGTCGAACGGGCCCGTGACCTGGCCCAAGCGCCGGCGGTGATCGCCGCGGCGGCGCAGGGGAGCGGGCCGGACCAGTACGTGATGACCAGCTACTACCGCGACGACCTGGCCGCGCTGCCCGAGATGGGCGTCGTGGGGCGGCAGCTGTGGGGCCAGTCCGGGCTCGGACCGTCCGATGTGGACGTCGCCGTGCTGTACGACCACTTCACGCCGTATGTGTTGATGCAGCTGGAAGAACTGGGTTTCTGCGGCCGCGGGGAGGCGAAGGACTTCATCGCCGACGGCGCTTTGGAGCTCGACGGGGCGTTGCCGTTGAATCCGCACGGCGGCCAGCTCGGCGAGGCGTACATCCACGGGATGAACGGCATCGCGGAGGGTGTCCGGCAGATCCGCGGCGCGGCGGTCAACCAGGTCGCCGGCGCGGCCCGGGTGCTGGTCACGGCGGGGACGGGCGTGCCGACGAGCGGCCTCGTCCTGACGGGTGACTGAGGCGTCACCTCATTGACGGCTGGTGTCCGGCCGTCGTGGGTGTCACGGTGGAGACACCACCCACGACGGAGAGTGAGGCCGACTGGCGATGGTGGTCGACTGGGCGCTCACCGCGGTGTTCGCGGCGCTGGCGCTGCCGTGCGTGCTGCGGCTCGTGCGGCTCGACTACGTGCGGCTGGGTCACGGCGTCCGCCACGGCGACCTGGCCGAGCTGCTGCTGGTGGTCGCGATGGTGGCGATGTTCTCGCCGGTCGGCGGCCCGATCCCGGCGGCGGGCTGGCAGGCGGTGCTGGTGCTGACGGCGGCCTGGTTCGCGGTCGCGTGGTGGCGGGGAGGCGGCTGCGCCCACCACGCGCTTTCGGCGGCGGCGATGCTCTACATGGTGACGGCGATGCCCCACGGCGGCATGGTGCACGGGCCGTGGCTGACGATGTCCACGATGGACTCACGGCTGGCGTTGCCGCTGGTCGCGGTGGCGGCGGCCGGGTACTTCGTGCTCGACGCGGCGCGGACGGGCGTGCTCGCGGTGCGCGGGTCGGCGGGGACCGCTGCCGGCCCCGGGCAGGCGTCGCGCGCGGTCTGCCGGGCGGTCATGGGGGCCGGGATGGGTTACATGCTGCTGGCCTCGGCTCTCTGACGTCGTGAGTGGGAAACAGGGTTAGAACACTGTTTCTCACTCACGACAAGCCGCGGCAGACCCTCAGCCCGTGACTCGGCGGACCTCGCCCAGCGGGCTCTCGCCGGCGGCCGGCAGCGATGCCGCCGGGTGGGTCGCCGTCCACTGGGTCGCCGCCGCGACGTCGTTCTTCAGCGCCGTGATCAGGTCCTCCGCCGAGGCGTACGCCTGCTGGTCACGCAGGTGCGACCCCAGCCACACCACCAGCGTCTCGCCGTACAGGTCGCCCGCGAAGTCCAGCAGGTGGGCCTCCAGCAGCCGGTACCCGTCCGCGCCGTAGTACGTCGGGCGGCGGCGACCGAGATCGCCGCCGGGACGCGTGCGCCGTCGGCGCGGCCCACCCAGCCCGCCCACACCCCGTCGCCCACGGACCCGGCCTGGTCGCCCAGCGCGATGTTGGCCGTGGGAAAGCCCAGCTCACGGCCTCGCTGGTCGCCCGGCTCGACCGTTCCCCGCACCACGAAGTATTCCGAAGTCACCCCTCCACGTTAGCGGGCGACCGCCGGGACGTTCTCACGAAGTGGGCACCAGCACCGTGTCCGCCAGCACCGGCGCGTCGTCGCGCTCCACCGCCGACGTCGTCACGAGCAACCGGTCGGACGAGCGCCACACCCGGATGCGCAGCGTCTCGCCGGGGAACACCACGCCGGCGAACTTCGTCGCGAACGACGCCACCCGCGACGGATCGCCGTCCAGGAACTCGTTCACCAGCACGCGCGCCACGATCCCGTACGTGCACAGCCCGTGCAGGATCGGCTTCGGGAACCCGGCCGCGGCCGCGAACGCCGGGTCCGCGTGCAGGGGGTTCCGGTCCCCGCACAGCCGGTACAGCAACGCCTGCTGCGGCAACGTCGGCGTTTCGACCACGAAGTCCGGCGCGCGAGATGGCCACTCGATCCGGTCGGACGGCCCCCGCGAACCGCCGAAACCGCCTTCGCCGCGGGCGAAGATGCTCGACCGCGCCGTCCACAAGGGACTCCCGTCGGAGGAGGTCACCGAAACCTCCTGTACCACCACCGCGGCCTTGCCCTTGTCGAACACGTCCGCGATCCTCGAGCGGGCCACCGCTTTCCCCGACGCCGGGATCGGCCGGTGCACGGTGACTTCCTGCTTGCCGTGCAGCACCTTCGCCAGGTCGATCTCGACCCCGGGGAACGACACCGCGGGCGGGTCGAACACCCGCAGGTTCGCCGCGACCGTCGCAAACGTCGGCAGCACCACCAGGTCCTGCTCGTACGTGTACCGGAGCTCGTCCGGTCCTGCGCCGAGCGCCAGGTGGTAGAGCAGCACGTCCGACGACGTCCAGGCGAAGTTCACCTCGCCGATCTCGGCGCCGATGGCGACCGCGGGATCGATGGGCACGCGGAGACTCCTTATTCGTAGCTGATCGAGACGTCGTCGGTGACCGGCAGCGACTGGCAGGCCAGCACGATGCCGTCCGCGATGTCCTCGGCGTCCAGGACCTCGTTGTGCAGCATCTTCACCTCACCCGACACGATCCGGCACGCGCACGCACTGCATTGTCCCTCGCGGCACGAGTACGGCGCGTCCATGCCCGCGTCCAGCAGCCGATCGAGGAGCTTCCGCCGACGTGGCCACTCCATCGACCGAGTCGAACCGTCCAGCGTCACCGTCAGCGACGCGGGCGTTTCGTCCGATTCCGGCTCGGGCTCCTCCGCGACAACGGCCTCGAACGGGTTCCCGGACAGCGACGTGAACTTCTCGACGTGCACTCGGTCCCGCGGCACCCCGAGCTGCCCGAGCGCCTCGCGCGCGGCGGCCATGAACGGCGCCGGTCCGCACAGGAACGCCTCGTGAGACGTATACGCCGAAGCCAGCCCGCGCAGCTGCGAGACGTCCGGGAGGCCCTGCACGCTCTCCAGCCAGTGCACGACGACCAGGCGGTCTCCGTAGCGCTTCGCCAGCGAAGCCAGTTCGCCCGCGAAGATCACCGAGCTTTCGTCACGGTTCGCGTAGACGAGCACGACCCGCCCGGAACCCTGCTCCAACGCGGTCTTCAGGATCGCCATCACCGGCGTGATGCCGCTACCGCCGGCGAAGAGCAGGAAGTCCTCGTCCACCGAGGTCGGGCAGAACACCCCGGCCGGCGCGAGCACGTCCACCTGCATCCCCGGCTTCAAAGACGAGCAGACCCAGCTCGACCCGTACCCGCCGTCGGTCCGCTTGACCGTCACCTGCACGCGGTTCTCGTGCGGCGCGCTCGACAGCGAGTAGCACCGGGCCACCGAGCCGGTCCGGTCGCTGGGGATCCGCAGGGTCAGGAACTGTCCCGCCGTGTAGGAAAACGCCGAGGCGTGCTCGGCGGGGATCTCGAAGACCACCGACCGCGCGTCCGGCGTCTCGACGACGACGTCGGCGACGGTCAGCGTGTAGACCCGCTCACCCATCGGCCACCGCCAGCGAACCGTCGCGCACCGCGTCGCCGATGCTGTCCGCCAGCTTCGGGCACGTGTCGAGCAACGCCGACGGGCCGTCCGCGTCGGCGAACACCGGGCACGTCTCCGCGGGCCGCGAGGTCCACTGGATGCTCGTGTGCTGGATGCTGTTCTTCTTCACCAGCACGCACGTCCCGCAGCTGCGGCACTCGTGCGGCCGCAGCCCGCCGGTCAGGAACTCGGCGGTCTCGGCGGTGGTCACACTTCCGCCTCGGTCTTCTGCCGGGCCAGGTTCTCCGCCACCTCGGCCGCCCACGCCTCGTTGGCCTTCGAAGTGTCCACTTCGAACTCGAACCGCCGGGTCATGTCCTCGGTGACGTCGGCGGCGTCGACGTAGAACTGCTGGTACCAGCGGCGAAGCTGGTAGACGGGACCGTCCTCTTCGCACAGCAGCGGGTTGTCGATCTGCGTCTTGTGCTTCCAGATCTCGACGTCCTGCAGGAACCCGGCGCCGATGCCCTTCGCCAGTTTCGCCGCGATCTTGTCCGCGTGCTCGTCGGTCAGCCCGTGCTGCTTCTTGACCTTCATGCCGTACTGCAGCACGAACGCCGTCGGCGACACGGGGTAGTGGCAGTTGATGAGCACGCTCTCGATCTCGTAACCCTGGAACGAGTTCATGAGCTTGTTGATCATGTAGGACGGTCCGAAGTACGAGGCTTCCGAGCGCAGCAGGTTTTCCTCACCGCCGTAGTTCGAGGCCATGCCCATGTCCGGGCGGCCCTTGGTGTTGAGGTACTGCGTGGCGATGTGGCCTTCGAACACGTTCTTGAAGTACGTCGGGTACGCGTAATGAATGTAGAAGAAATGCGCCATGTCGACGACGTTGTCGATGATCTCGCGGCAGTTGGAGCCGTCGATGAAGATCGAGTCCCAGGTCCAGTTGCTCCACTCGGGACTGTCGGCGGCTTCGATCAGCGGGATCTCCAGCTCGGCCGCTGGCGGGTTGCCCTCCGGGTCGTGCCAGACCATCAGCTGGCCGTTGCGCTCCACCGTCGTCCACGCCCGCGTGCGTGCGCGCAACGGAACCCGCTTGGCGTAGGGGATCGAGACGCACTTGCCCTTGCCGTTCCAGCGCCAGTCGTGGAACGGGCACGCGACCTCGTCACCCTTGACGGTGCCCTGGGTCAGGTCGCCGCCCATGTGCCGGCAGTAGCCGTCGAGGACGTTGAGTTCGCCGTTCGAGGCGGCGAACACGACGAGTTTCGTGCCGAACGCCGTGACCGCGTGCGGTTTCCCGTCCCGGAAGGCCTTCGCCAGGCCGAGGCAGTGCCAGCCGCGCGCGAACCGGGCCGGCGGCTCCCCGGCGTAGATGGTGCGTACCCCGTCTTGAGTCGTCGCTGCCTGCGTCATCGCTCGCCTCCCGTGGTCCCTTGATCATCGCGGGCCACCCGCGTGGCCGCAAGGTAGCCGAACACCATGGCGGGGCCGATGGTCGCGCCCGGTCCGGCGTAGGTCCGGCCCATCACGGCCGCGCTGACGTTGCCTGCGGCGTACAGGCCCGGTACGACCGAGCCGTCTTCGCGCAGCACCCGCGCCTGCTCGTCGGTGCGCAGGCCGCCCTTGGTGCCGAGGTCGCCCGGGACGATCTTCACCGCGTAGTACGGCGCTTTGTCCAGGGGGCCGAGGCTGGGGTTGGGCTTGTTGCGCGGGTCGCCGTAGTAGTGGTCGTACTTGCTGACCCCGCGCTGGAAGTCCTCGTCGACGCCCTTGGCCGCGAAACCGTTGAAGCGTTCGACGGTCGCGGAGAGGCCTTCCGGTGAGACGTCCATCTTCGCGGCCAAGCCTTCCAGGGAGCCCGACTTCACCGCGATCCCGGCCTTGAACCAGCGTCCGGGCAGCGGCTGGCGCGGCCCGACGCCGGTGAACATGTACCGGTCCTTGTAGCGCTGGTCGAACACCAGCCAGGTCGGGATGTGCTCACCCGGCCCGTCGCCCTCGCCGTACATCGCGTGGACGGCCTCGACGTAGGGCGCCGACTCGTTGACGAACCGCTCGCCGCGGGCGTCGACCATGATGCAGCGCGGCCGTGACCGTTCGGCCAGCGCGAACCACGGGCCGCCGGTGAGCGGCAGCGACGGCCCCCACCAGGCGTCGTCCATCAGGTCGAGCGCGGCGCCGAGCTTGAGGCCGGCGGTGATGCCGTCGCCGGTGTTGGCGGCCGCGCCGACGGTCCAGTCGGTGCCGATCGGCGCGCGCTGGTACTTCTCGCGCATCTCGAGGTTCTGCTCGAACCCGCCGCTGGCGAGGATGACGCCGCGCCGGGCCCCGACGACTCCCTCCGAGGTGACGACGCCGGTGACGCGGTCGTCTTCAATGTGCAGGTCGACGAGCGGGGTGTTCAGCCGGACGTCGACGCCGGCCCTCGTCAGGCCCACCCGCAGCCCGGCCGCAAGCGCTTGCCCCATGCTCAGCAGCCGCTGCCCGCGCACCCGGCCGGCCAGCCACTGGACGCCCAGCGACAGCATCCGGACGACCCCGCGCGGGTGCCGCGCGAGGAGGCTCAGCCAGCGGTAGTCCGCCTGGGTGATGGGCACGCCGAGCGGGGGAGCGCTGTACGGCGGTTCGAGGTGGGCCAGGTCGTCGCCGAGCAGCTTGCCGTCGAAGGCCATCGGCTCGACCGAGCGGCCGCCGGAGCGGCCGCCGGGTGCTTCGGGGTGGTAGTCGCTGTAGTTCCGGACCCAGCGGAACTTCAACGGCGTGTGGTCGCACACGAACTTCAGCACCTCGGGGCCGTGCGCGAGGAACGTGTCGCGCCGGACGGCCGGGACGACGTCGCCGACGATCGAGGCGAGGTACTCGCGGGCCCGCTCGGGCGGTTCGTCGATCCCGGCGGCGCGCAGCGCGTGGTTGCCCGGCAGCCAGACCCCGCCGCCGGAGCGGGCGGTCGAGCCGCCGAAGCAGGCCGCCTTCTCGAGGACGACGACGCTCAGACCGGCTTTCGCCGCGGCCAGCGCGGCGGTCATCCCGGCGGCGCCGCTGCCGACGACGACAACGTCGAACTGCTCCGTCATGCCACCTCACCTGCTGTATCGATGGTTACCGATCCGGCCGACAGCCACGGCGGAACGACTGCCGGTGAGAGGTCGCCGCCGGTCCGTGTCCGCCTGCTTTTCGGCCAGATCGGTAACGTGTTCCACAAGAAGAGTATCCAGTTGAGAGTCGCTTCGGCCACCATAGACGAGAACGTGTTTCAGTTCTAGGGTGACGACCATGGACGAACTCGTCGCGGACGTCATCATCGTGGGGTTCGGAGCGGCCGGCGCCTGCGCCGCCCTCGAAGCGGCCGACGCGGGCGCCGACGTCATTCTCGTCGAGCGGTTCGCCGGTGGCGGCGCCAGCGCGGTCAGCGGCGGCGTGGTCTACGCGGGCGGCGGGACCGCTCAGCAGCTCGACGCGGGCGTCGACGACTCCGTCGACGCGATGTACGCCTACCTGCGGCTCGAAGCCGGGGACGTCGTTTCCGGGGAGACCTTGCGGCGCTTCTGTGAGGGCAGCCGCGAGATGATCACCTGGCTGGAGGGCAACGGCGTGCCGTTCGAAGGCAGCCTGTGCCCCTACAAGACGTCGTACCCGAGCGACGCGCACTACCTGTACTACTCCGGCAGCGAAGCCGCGGGCGGTTTCCGCGACGCTGCGAAGCCCGCGCCACGCGGTCACCGCGTCAAAGGCCCCGGCACCTCGGGAAAGATGCTGATGACGCGCCTCAAGGAAGCCGTGCGCGAGCGCGACATCCGGGTGCTGCCCCAGACGAACGCGCGGACGCTGATCCGGGACGACGAGGGCCGCGTCACCGGGCTCGTCGTGGACACGCTGCGGGACGCCCCCGCGGCGGTGCGCGCCCGGCACCGGCGGCTCTCGCAGTACTCCGCGAAACCCGGCATCTACGTGCCGTCGCTGCGCAAGTCGCTGCACCGCCGCGTCGAACGCCTGGAGCGCGCGCACGGCCGTGAGCTGCGGATCACCGCCCGGCGCGGGGTGGTGCTCGCCGCGGGCGGGTTCATCGCCAACCGGGAGATGGTCCGCGAGCACGCGCCCGCTTACCGCGGCGGGCTCCCGCTCGGCACGTCCGCCGACGACGGCTCGGGCATCCGGCTCGGCGTCGAGGCCGGGGCGGCGACCGGGGAACTGGGCCGGATCTCGGCGTGGCGGTTCGTCACGCCGCCCAGTGCGTTCCTCGGCGGGATCATCATCGACGCCGACGGCCGGCGAGTCATCGACGAATCCCGGTACGGCGCCGCGGTCGGCGAGAAGCTCATCGAGGACCACGGCAGCAAGGGCTGGTTGCTCGTCGACGCGCCGATCGTGGCGGAGGCCCGACGGGACACCAAGGCGCAAAGCCAGTGGTTCCAGGGGCTCCAGCTGCGCTACCTGCTGCGTCGCGGGCGCGTGACCGGCGCGACGGTCGAGGAGGCGGCGCGCAAGGCAGGGGTCGATCCCCAGGGGCTGCGCGCGAGCGTCGAGGCCTACCACGGCGCTTCGGATCCCGCGGGGAAGCCTGAGGAGTTCCGGCGGCGGCTGGAGAGCCCGCCGTTCTCGCTCATCGACATCTCGGTGCGGCCCAACCTGGGCTACCCCACGCCGATGCTCACCCTCGGCGGCCTGGTCGTGGACGAGGACACCGGCGCGGTGCGGAGCACGACGGGGGAGCCGATCGCCGGGCTGTACGCCGCCGGGCGCACCGCGGTGGGAATCTGTTCCAGGTCGTACGTGAGTGGCCTCTCGCTGGCCGACTGCGTGTTTTCCGGCCGCAGGGCGGGGATCAACAGCGCTCTGGCGCAGGGCGTTCTCGACAAAAACGAGAACGTGTTCTAGTCTTGCGGGAGTGAACGCGAGAGAGGACTGCGCATGAGCGAGCAGGTGATCGCCGGGGTCCGGGACCTCCTGCCGGTCCTGCGGGAACGGGCCCAGGACACCGAGGACGCGCGCCGCGTCCCCGAGGAGTCCGTCAAGGCCCTGCAGGAGACCGGGTTCTTCAAGATGCTCCAGCCGAAGTCGTACGGCGGCCTCGAAACCGACCCGGTGAGCTTCTACACCGCGGTCAAGCTGATCGCGAGCGCGTGCGGGTCCACCGGCTGGGTCGCCTCCATCCTCGGCGTCCACCCGTGGCACGTCGCGCTGTTCGACGACCGGGCGCAGCAGGAGGTCTGGGGCGAGGACGAGGACGTGCGGATCTCCTCGTCGTACGCCCCGATGGGCAAGGCCGAGGTCGTCGACGGCGGCTACCGGCTGACCGGCCGGTGGAGCTTCTCTTCCGGCAGCGACCACTGCACGTGGGTGCTGCTCGGCGGACCGGCGTTCAAGGACGGCAAGCCGGTCGACTTCTGCACGTACCTGCTGCCCATCGCGGACTACTCCATCGTGGACGTCTGGGACACCATCGGCCTGCGCGGGACCGGCTCGAACGACATCGTCGTCGAGGACGTCTTCATCCCGCAGCACCGCGCGCTGAGCTTCATCGCGACGTCGAAGTGCAAGGTGCCGGGCCAGGTCGTGAACCCCGGCCCGCTGTACCGGCTGCCCTACGGCTCGGTGCACCCGAGCACGATCACCGCGCCGATCATCGGCATGGCCCAGGGCGCCTACGACGCCCACGTCGAGCACCAGGGCAAGCGCGTGCGGGCCGCCTACGCCGGCGAACAGTCCAAAGAGGACCCGTTCGCCAAGGTGCGGATCGCCGAAGCGGCCAGCGAGATCGACGCCGCCTGGCTGCAGCTGACCCGCAACATCGAGGACCTGTACGAGCTGGCCAAGCGCGAGGAACGGCTGCCCGTGGACCTGCGGCTGCGCGTCCGGCGCGACCAGGTGCGCGGCACCGAACGCGCGATCAGCGCGATCGACCGGCTCTTCGAGAACTCCGGCGGCCGCGCCATCCAGCGCGGCACGCCGATCCAGCGCTTCTGGCGCGACGCGCACGCCGGCCGCGTCCACGCGGCCAACGACGCCGAGCGCGCGTACGTCATGTTCGGCACCGGCGCCTTCGGGCTGCCCGTCGAGAACGCGATGTACTGATGGCCGCTCCGGAAGGCAAGTACGTCCAGGCGGGCGGTTTGAAGCTGCACTACCACGAAGCCGGTGCGGAACACGCCGAGACGGTGATCCTGCTGCACGGCGGCGGGCCCGGCGCGTCGGCGTGGAGCAACTTCGGGCGCAACCTGCCGGAGTTCGCCAAGCACTACCGGACGATCGCCGTCGACCAGCCCGGCTTCGGCCGTTCCGACAAGCCGACCGAGCACCCGCAGTACTTCCGCCACAGCGCGGACGCCGTCGTGGGCCTGATGGACGCCCTCGGGATCGAGCGCGCCCACTTCGTCGGCAACTCCCTGGGCGGGGGCGCGGCGGTGCGGCTCGCGCTGAACCACGGCAAGCGCGCGGGCCGCCTGGTGCTGATGGGACCGGGCGGGCTGAGCGTCAACCTCTTCGCGCCCGACCCGACCGAGGGCGTCAAGAACCTCGGTCGCTTCGCCGCGAAGCCCAGCCGGGAACGCATGGAAGCGTTCCTGCGCATCATGGTCCACGACCAGGCACTGATCACCGACGAGCTGATCGACGACCGGTTCGCCGCGGCGAACACCCCCGAGTCACTCGCCGCGATGCGGGCGATGGGCATGTCGTTCGCGCAGCCCGACACCTACGAAGAGGGCATGCTCTGGCGCGAGGCCCATCGCCTGCGCCAGCGCGTGCTCCTGATCTGGGGCCGCGAGGACCGCGTCAACCCCTTGGACGGCGCTGTCCTCGCCCTGAAAACCGTCCCCCGCGCGCAGCTGCACGTGTTCGGCGGCTGCGGGCACTGGGCCCAGCTGGAGAAGTTCGACGAATTCAACCGGCTGGCCCTCGACTTCCTCGGGAGTTCCTGATGGGTATCCGGTCACTGGGCTACCTCCGCATCGAAGCCACCGACATGGCCGCGTGGCGCGAGTACGGGCTCAAGGTGCTCGGCATGGTCGAGGGCAAGGGCGGCGACCCGGAGTCGCTGTACTTGCGCATGGACGACTTCCCGGCGCGGCTGGTGATCTCGCCGGGTCCGGCGGACCGGTTGGCGGCCACCGGCTGGGAGGCCGCGAACGCCGGCGAGCTGGCGGAGATCCGGTCGCGTTTGGACAGTGCCTCGGTGCCGTACAAGGAGGGCACGCCGGAGGAGCTGGCGGACCGGCGGGTCGACGAGCTGATCAGCTTCGACGACCCGTCCGGCAACACCCAGGAGGTGTTCCACGGCGTCGCGCTGCAGCACCGGCGCGTCGTGAGCCCGTACGGCCACACGTTCGTCACCGGCGAGCAGGGCCTCGGCCACGTCGTGTTGTCCACAAAGGACGACGAGGCGTCGTTGCGGTTCTACCGCGACGTCCTCGGCTTCCGGCTGCGCGACTCGATGCGCCTGCCGCCGCAGATGCTCGGCCGGCCCGCCGACGGCCCGCCCGCGTGGCTGCGGTTCTTCGGCTGCAACCCGCGCCACCACAGCCTGGCGTTCCTGCCGATGCCGACGCCGAGCGGGATCGTGCACCTGATGGTCGAGGTGGAGAACACCGACGACGTCGGCCTGTGCCTCGACCGCGCGATCCGGCGGAAGGTGCCGATGTCGGCCACGCTCGGCCGGCACGTCAACGACCTGATGCTGTCGTTCTACATGAAGACCCCCGGCGGCTTCGACGTCGAGTTCGGCTGTGAGGGCCGGCAGGTCGACGACGAGAACTGGATCGCCCGCGAGAGCACCGCGGTCTCCCTGTGGGGGCACGACTTCTCGGTCGGCGCGCGGCCCCCGGGCGCATGACCTCGGTGGCGGTCGACCAGGCCGGGTTCCGCAGCGTCCTCGGGCACTTCTGCACGGGCGTCACGGTGGTCACCGGCCGGGACGGGGACACGCTCGCCGGGTTCGCCTGCCAGTCGTTCGCCGCGCTGTCGCTCGACCCGCCGCTGGTGCTGTTCTGCCCGGCTCGCACGTCGCGGACGTGGCCGGTGCTGGCCGCGGCGGGCCGGTTCGCGGTCAACGTCCTGGCCGAGCACCAGGAGGAGGTCAGCGCCGTGTTCGGCGCCCGCGGCGAGAACAAGTTCGCCCGGGTTGCCTGGACGCCGTCGCCGTCCGGGGCCCCGCTGCTCGACGGCGCTTTGACGTGGATCGACTGCGAGCTGGAAGCGGTGCACGAGGCGGGCGACCACTACGTCGTGATCGGCCGGGTCACCGCGCTGGGCGCGCCGTCGGACGCGCGGCCGCTGCTGTTCCACCGGGGCCGGTACGCGGTGACCGAGCCGGCCCGGGACGCGCTCGCGGCGCTGATGCCGTGGCCGCGGCCCGACGATTGGCTTTGAGGCGGATCGGGCCGGAGCGGGATGTGCTGCCGGCGTTGATGATCGGCTTCGACACAGTCGCGGTCCGACGACCGGCTCCGAGTAACGGCCGCCGGGTCGCGGGCGACTTCCCGGGAGTCGTCGCCCGAGGAGGACCTCCGTGCAGCTGTGCGGTTTCCCGGCCGCCGAGGTCGAGTTCGACCGGGCGGGCGAGCTCGTCGGCGACCGGGGCGCGGCCGTGCGGGAGCTCGCGGCCGACCCGGCGGTCACCGACCTCGTCGTCCTGACCCACGGCTGGAACAACGACCACCTCGTCGCGCGGCTGCTCTACTCGGCGATGGCGGGGTCGATGCGCGCGGTTTCGGGTGGTCTGCCGGGCCGGCGGATCGCGTTCGCCTGCGTGCTGTGGCCGTCGCGGAAGCTCGCCGGCCTGGAACCGGACGCCGGCCTGCCCGAGCGACTCGACCTGCTGCGGGACCTCGTGCCCGGCCAGCGGCTCACCATCGACGCCGCGGCCGACCTGGTGCCGGCGCTGACCGTCCGCGCGACCGCGCGCACGGCGTTCGCCGCCGCCCTGCTCTCGGTGGCCTCGCGCGGCGCGGACGACCCCGAAGACGCCTCGACGCAGCTCTTCACCCTCCCCGGCGGCACGGTCATGGACCGCCTCGGGACGACCGGCTTCGCCGACGCGGCGTCGCACCTGCTCGACTTCCTCGCCTACTACGAAATGAAGGCCCGCGCGGGTGAGGTCGGCGTCCGCGGCCTCGCGCCGCTGCTGGCCAGCCTCGCCGGGCCGAAGGTCCACCTCGTCGGCCACAGCTTCGGCGGCCGGCTGGTGACGGCGGCCGCGAACGCGCGTCCGGCCGGGTCGGTGGCGACGCTGACCCTGCTGCAGGCGGCGTTCTCGCACCACGGCTTCGCCGCGGACCGGGACGGCCGGCCCGGCGCCTTCCGCGGGGTCCTGGACGAGCGGGTCGTGACCGGGCCGATCGTCGTCACGCACACCGCCAACGACCTCGCGGTCGGCGTCGCCTACGCGATCGCGTCGCGGATCGCCGGCCAGACGGTCTCCGCGCTCGGTGACGCGTCGAGCCCCTACGGCGGCCTCGGCCGCAACGGCGCGCAACGGACCGCCGAAGCCGTCACGGCGGAGCTGCTGCCGGTCGGCGGGAGCTACCGCTGGCGGCCGGGCGTCCCGCACAACCTGCTGGCCGACCGGTTCGTCCGCGGCCACACCGACGTCTGCGGGCCGCAGATCGCTCACGCGTTGTGGTCGGCGATCGCGGCGAGTTAGCGCGACCGGGTGGTTGTGCACGGGTTCACAGGTGGGCCGCATCCCATTTACGAGAGAAAGTCGAGCCCCCGCGCGCACACTGTTATGGAGATGACGTTTTCCTGGGAGGAGTGAGTCGCGCATGCGTGGGCCCAGCGGACGGATCGCGCGGTTCCGGCGCCGGTTGCACCCCGGCCGCAACCCGCTGACCAGGTTCGGCGACCGCGTCGAGGCCGTCCTGCTGGTCCTGGTCTTCGCGGGCGCGCTCCTGGCGCTGCCGTTCGCGGCCGCGTTCGGCTCCGAGACTTACGCGTCGCAGACCGCCCGGGCCGAGCAGGAACGCACGACGCGTCACCCGGCGACGGCGGTTTCGCTGGTCGCGGCGCCCAGCCAGACGTACAGCACCGACGGCGCGGGCGCCCCGGCCGACCAGACGACGGTCCAGGCGGCGTGGTTCGACGCGCGCGGCGCCCGCCACACGGGCGACGTCCTGGCCGATGCGGGCAGCCCGGCGGGCACGCACGTGTCGGTGTGGCTGGACCAGCGCGGCGAGCTGACGAACGAGCCGCTCTCGCCGTCCACCTCGGCGGCCGACGGGGTGTTCGCGGCCATCCTGCTGTGGGTCGCGATCACGGGCGCGCTGGCCGCGGTGTACGGCGCGGGCCGGCTCGCGGTGAGCCGTCTCCACTCGGCGGCGTGGGACCGCGCCTGGGCCGAAGCCCGCCACGACAGCCGGTTCTGATCACTTCCAGCGGAAGTGCACGAACACCCGGCCGAAGTTGTCCTTGTCCTTCTCGATCCGGTGGTAGAGCGCCTTGACGTCCTTGCGCTCGAGGAACCGCAGGACGTGCTTCTTCAGCTGGCCTGAACCTTTGCCCGGGATGATCTCGACGAGCGGCGCCTTCTTGGCGACGGCTTCGTCGATGATTCCCTTGAGCGCCCGGTCGATCTCGCCGCCGCGGTTGTAGATGTCGTGGAGGTCCAGCTTCAGCTTCACAGCGCCTGCCACCAGCCGTCGACCGCCGGCGGCGCCGCCACGTCGATGCGCTCGCCCGGGCGGGGGATCGCCAGCGCCAGGTCCGCCGCCTTCGCTTCGCGCCACACCCGGTCCGCCGGCTCGCCCCACGGGTGCATCGCCAGCTGGAACGTCGCCCAGTGGACCGGGACCAGCAGCTTCGCCCGGACGTCGATGCCCGC
Source organism: Amycolatopsis sp. NPDC051371 (assembly GCF_040682155.1). Lineage (NCBI taxonomy): Bacteria > Bacillati > Actinomycetota > Actinomycetes > Pseudonocardiales > Pseudonocardiaceae > Amycolatopsis > Amycolatopsis sp. NPDC051371. Next base: position 72,422 of record NZ_JBFBAG010000035.1, on the reverse strand, counting down.
CGCGACGCCTTCCTCCGGAGTCATGTGGATGTCCGGCCAGTGCGGGGCGTACGCGCCGATCTGGATCAGCGCCACGTCGAACGGGCCGTGCTCCTCGCCGATCGCGGCGAAACCGTCGAAATACCCGGTGTCGCCGCTGTAGAACACCCGGTGCGACGGCCCGAGCAGGGCCCACGACGTCCACAGCGTGTCGTCGTTCGTGATGCCGCGGCCGGAGAAGTGCTGGGCCGGCGTAGCGACGAAGCGGACGCCCGCCACCGTCGCCTCTTCGTGCCAGTCCAGCTCGATGATCCGCGCGGCCGGGACGTGCCAGCGCTCCAGGTGCGCGCCCACTCCGAGCGGCACCAGGAAGGGCGCCGAAGTCGACGCCACCAGGGAGCGGACGGTCGCCAGGTCCAGGTGGTCGTAGTGGTCATGGGAGATCACCACCGCGTCGACCCGCCCGACCCCGGACAGCGCCACCGGCGGCTCGTGCAGCCGCCGCGGGCCCGCGAACGCCGCGGGCGAGACCCGGTCGCTCCAGACCGGGTCCAGCAGCACCCGGGCGCCGTCCAGCTCGATCAGCGCCGACGCGTGGCCGTACCACGTGACGTGCAGACCGTCGGCCGAGAGCACCGGCTCCGACGCCACCAGCGGGACCGCCCCGCCGGGTTTGCGCAGCTCGCGGTGCTCGCCGAAGAACATCTCGCGGAAGATCGTCCGCATCGACGCCGCGGTCATCGGCAGCCGCGGGGCGGCGTTGCGGAACACCTTGCCGTCGAACTGCGCCGAGGCGCGGACCCGCTCGGCCCGCGCCCCGGTGGCCTTCGCGCCGAACGCCGCCGGCAAGTCCCGCAACCCCGGAGCCGCGACCGTCTTTTTCATGATGCGGTCTTCCTCATCCCCCGAGTCTACGAACGGTTCCTGAGAGGTGCCCCAGCTTCATGCAGGTGGGTGAGCGCCTGCCGGTAGGACTCGACGAGGCTCGTCTGCAGGTAGGGGATGCCCAGCTCGGCGCAGTAGCCCTGGACGATCGGCTGCGCCAGCCGCAGGTGCCGCGACGGCATGCTCGGGAACAGGTGGTGCTCGATCTGGTAGTTGAGCCCGCCGAGGGCGACGTCGATCACGGCGCCGCCGCGGACGTTGCGGGAGGTCAGCACCTGCTTGCGGAGGAAGTCGAGCGCGGGCTGCCCGGTCAGGGTCGGCATTCCCTTGTGGTTGGGCGCGAAGATCGATCCCATGTAGACGCCCCACAGTGCCTGGTGGACCACGAAGAACAGCAGCGCCATGCCGGGGGAGAGCACGAGGAGCAGCGCGCCGAGGTAGACGACGACGTGCGTGGCCAGCAGCGCGGCTTCCACCCAGCGGCGGCGCAGGCCCGGCTTGCACACCGCGCGGATCCCGGACACGTGCAGGTTGAGCCCTTCGAGCGTCAGCATCGGGAAGAACAGGAAGGCCTGGTACCGCCCGATGAACCGCGCGACCCCGCCCGCGTTCCGGGCCTGGTCCTTCGACCACACGAAGATGTCCGGGTCGACGTCGGGGTCGAGCTCCTCGTGGTTCGGGTTGGCGTGGTGGCGGGTGTGCTTGTCCATCCACCAGCCGTAGCTCATCCCGATGCCGAGGTTGCCGACGAGCATCCCGGCGATCTCGGTGGGCCGCCGGCGCCGGAAGACCTGCTTGTGCGCGAGGTCGTGCGAGAGCAGCGCGATCTGCGCGAACATGACGGCCTGGAACGCGGCGACGGCCAGCTGCCACCACGAGTTCCCGAGCAGTGCGAAGGCGACCCACCCGGCGGCGAACAGCACGCCCACGACGGCGAACCGGGCGGTGTAGTAGCCGGGGCGGCGCGTCATCAGGCCGGCGGCGGAGATGCGTTGGCTCAGCCGGGCGAAGTCGCTGCCGGTGTGCACGAGGTTGTCTGTGGTCACCGGCCACAGTCTTCCGGGTAGGGGTTCGTCACGGAACCCGGAGTACCCCCGGCACATTCCGGGGGCCTGCCCCATCGCCGATTCTGGTATACGCGGGCCGCCCGGTCAGCCGACGTACTCCGCGAGGTGCTCACCGGTCACTGTGGACCGTGAAACGACCAGGTCAGCGGGGGTGCCCTCGAAGACGACCTGCCCGCCGTCGTGGCCCGCGCCGGGGCCGAGATCGATGATCCAGTCCGCGTGGGCCATCACCGCCTGGTGGTGTTCGATGACGATCACCGACTTGCCCGAGTCCACAAGTCGGTCCAGAAGGCCCAGCAGTTGCTCGACGTCGGCCAGGTGCAGGCCCGCCGTCGGCTCGTCGAGGACGTAGATCCCGCCCTTCTCCGCCATGTGCGTCGCCAGCTTGATCCGCTGCCGCTCGCCGCCGGACAGCGTCGTGAGCGGCTGGCCCAGCGTCAGGTAGCCGAGGCCGACGTCGGACAGGTGTGTGAGAATCTTGTGAGCTGCCGGAAGCTTCGCCTCGCCTTCGGCGAAGAACTCTTCCGCTTCGGCCACCGACATCGTCAGCACCTCGCTGATGTCGCGCCCGCCGAACCGGTAGTCCAGCACCTCGGCCATGAACCGCTTGCCCTCGCACACCTCGCACGGCGTGGCGGTGCCGGCCATGATCCCCAGGTCGGTGTAGACGACTCCGGCGCCGTTGCAGTTCGGGCACGCGCCTTCGGAGTTCGCGCTGAACAGCGCCGGCTTGACGCCGTTGGCCTTGGCGAACGCCTTGCGGATCGGCTCCAGCAAGCCGGTGTAGGTCGCCGGGTTGCTCCGGCGCGAACCGCGGATCCCCGTCTGGTCGACCGTCACCACGCCCTCGCCGCCGGACACCGAGCCGTGGATCAGCGAGCTCTTTCCCGAGCCCGCCACCCCGGTCACGACGGTCAGGACACCGAGCGGGATGTCGACGTCGACGTCCTGCAGGTTGTGCGTCGAAGCGCCCCGCACCTCCAGGAAGCCCGACGGCGAGCGCACCGAGGACTTCAGCGACGCGCGGTCGTCCAGGTGCCGCCCGGTGAGCGTCTTGCTCTTGCGCAGACCGTCCACAGTGCCCTCGAACACGACCTCGCCACCGTCGGAACCGGCACGCGGCCCGAGGTCGACGACGTGGTCGGCGATCGCGATGGCCTCCGGCTTGTGCTCGACGACCAGCACCGTGTTGCCCTTGTCGCGCAGCTGCAGCAGGAGGTCGTTCATGCGCTGGATGTCGTGCGGGTGCAGCCCGATCGTCGGCTCGTCGAAGACGTAGGTGACGTCGGTGAGCGACGACCCGAGGTGGCGGATCATCTTGGTGCGCTGGGCTTCCCCGCCCGAGAGCGTGCCCGACGGCCGGTCGAGCGAGAGGTAGCCGAGCCCGATCTCGACGAACGAGTCGAGGGTGCGGCGCAGCGCGTCCAGCAGCGGCGCGACCGACGGCTCGGCCAGCTTCCCCACCCAGCCGGCCAGGTCGCTGATCTGCATCGCGCACGCGTCGGCGATGCTGATGCCGTCGATCTTCGACGACCGGGCCTCGCCGGACAGCCGTGTGCCGTCGCAGTCCGGGCACGTCGTGAACGTGACGGCCCGCTCGACGAACGCCCGGATGTGCGGCTGCATCGAGTCGACGTCCTTGGACAGCATGGACTTCTGGATCGCCGGGACCAGCCCCGAGAAGGTCAGGTTGATGCCCTCGACCTTGATCTTGGTCGGTTCCTTGTACACCAGGTCGTTGAACTGCTTCTTGGTGAACTTCTTGATCGGCTTGTCCGGGTCGAAGAGGCCGGAGCCGCGGAAGATGCGGCCGAACCAGCCCTCCATGCTGTAGCCCGGGATGGTGATCGCGCCTTCGTTGAGCGACTTGTCCTCGTCGAAGAGCGCGGTCAGGTCGACGTCGTTGACCTTGCCGCGGCCCTCGCAGCGCGGGCACATGCCGCCGGTGATGCTGAAGCTGCGGCGCTCCTTGATCTGCCGCCCGGCCTTCTCGATGGTGACGGCGCCCGCGCCGCTGATCGAGGCGACGTTGAACGAGAACGCCTGCGGCGAGCCGATGTGCGGCTGCCCGAGCCGGCTGAACAGGATGCGCAGCATCGCGTTCGCGTCGGTCGCGGTGCCGACGGTGGAGTGCGCGTTGGCGCCCATCCGCTCCTGGTCGACGATGATCGCGGTGGTGATCCCGTCGAGGACGTCGACGTCGGGACGGGCCAGTGTCGGCATGAACCCCTGGACGAAGGTGCTGTAGGTCTCGTTGATCAGCCGCTGCGACTCCGCGGCGATCGTGCTGAACACCAGCGAGCTCTTGCCCGAGCCGGAGACCCCGGTGAACACCGTCAAGCGCCGTTTCGGCAGCTCGACGCTGACGTCCTTGAGGTTGTTCACGCGCGCGCCGTGGACGCGGATCAGGTCGTGGCTGTCGGCGACGTGCGGTGCGGACTTCCTCGTGGGCTTGGTCATCGTGTCTCCAGCACTCGGTCGAAGGTGCGCGTGCGGACCGCCCGGGCGGTCCGCTGATAGGCGTGCGGGGACTGCCCGTAGGCGTCCCGGAAGCGGCGGAGGAAGTCCCCGGCCGCCATGCCCGCGCTGTCGGCGAGCGCCTCGACGTCGAGGGTCGGTTCACGGTCGATGCGGTCGCGGACGCGGCGCAGCAGCACCAGTTCGCGCAGGTGCTCGCGCGCGGCGATCTGGAGGCTCAGGCACATGGGACTTCCCCTTTCGGTGTGCGGTCGAGTACGGCCCGGGCCGCGATCGGGAGCAGCAGGAGCGTCAGCACCCCGGACAGCACGAGCCCGCCGGTGGTGCCGGTCAGTTCGATCAGGGGACCGCCGAGGGCCAGGCCCAGCGGGGCGGCGACCGTGGCGCCGGTCGTCCAGAGCGTCACGACCTGCTGCTGCTCCCCGGGTTCGAGTCCCGACTGCAGGAAGCTGTACGCGACCGGCGTGAACGGCGCGTACACCAGCCCGCCGAGGGCGAAGACGACCAGCGCGGCCGTGAGGTCGCCGACGGCCGCGAGCGCGATCGGGCACAGCGCCCACAGCCCGATGATCGCGACCAGCAGCGGCCGCTGCGGGAGGTTGCGCAGCCGGCTGACGAGCGCGGCGCCGAGGAACGCGCCGGCCCCGAGCGCACCCCACAGCAGACCCAGCCCGGACGCGCCGGCGTGCAGCGTCCCGCTCACGTACAGCGGGAGCGCCACTTCGATGGGCATGTACAGGAAGTTGAAAAAGAACTCGACGACGAGCAGCCGCGCGGCGACCGGGCGGCGGCGCAGGATCCGCCAGCCGGAGGTCTTCGGCTCGCGCAGCGCGTCCCGGCCCGCGGCCGAGCGGGGCACGAACAGGAGCGTCGCCGCGAGCAGGACCAGCGCGCCGCCCGCGTCGAAGAAGAGCGCGTAACCGGCGCCGGCGGTCGCGACGATCAGGCCGCCCAGCACCGGCCCCGCGATGTAGAGCGCGAACGTGGTGTTCAGCCCGAGCAGGCCGTTGACCGAGAACCGCCCCGTTTCGCCGGCGGCCGACGTCGCCAGGAGCCGGCGGCTGCTCGACCCGGCGAGCCGGAAGGTCGCGCCGAAGAGCAGGCCGGCGATCAGCACCGGCAGGGTGAGCGTGCCGGTGACGGACAGGACGCCGAGAGCGGCGAAGGTCAGCGAGCGCAGCACGCAGTCGGCGACGAGGAGGGCACGCGGCGGCACCCGCACGCGGCCCAGCCCGATGGCCAGCGCGAGGACGGTGGCGAGCACGAACGGCGCGGCCTCCACCAGCCCGATCGCGATCGCCTTCGGCACGCTGCCGTGCAGGGACAGCGTCTGCACCGGCATGGCGACGATGATCATGCCCGTGCCGACGTTGGCCAGGAGGTCACCCAGCAGCAGCCCGGCCACGCGCCGGTCGCGCAGGACGTCGCGGTAGCCGGCGGGGGCCGCGACCTCGGTCAGCGGAGCTCCTGGATGCGCAGGAGGTTGCCGGCGGGGTCGCGGAACGAGCAGTCGCGGACGCCGTAGGGCTGGTCGACGGGCTCCTGGACGACCTCGGCGTTGCCCGCTTCGAGCTTCGCGAAAAGGGCGTCGAGGTCCTTGGTGGCCAGGTTGATCGAGGCGTAGGTGCCCTTGGCCATCATCTCGGCGATCATGCGGCGCTCGTCGTCGGTGAGGCCGGGCGTCGCGGACACCGGGCTCAGCACGATCGCCGTGTCGGGCTGGTTCGGCGGGCCGACGGTGATCCAGCTCATCCCGCCGTACTTGACGTTCATCCGGACCTCGAAGCCGAGGAGGTCGCGGTAGAAGGCGAGGGACGCTTCCGGGTCGGTGTGGGGGAGGAAGCTCGAGTGAATGGTGACGTCCATGGCCGTCACCCTAGGTGGCCGCCGAGGGCCGCGCTTCTCGATTCCTGATCGGTCTGGTGACCTGTTTGGCCACGCACGGCGGCATCCCGACGGTGGCCTCGGCCTGCTCCTCGCGGTAGACGCTCGGCGGCACGCCCACCAGCTCGGCGAACCGGGTGCTGAAGGTGCCCAGCGACGAGAAGCCGACGGTGAAGCAGACCTCGGTGACGCTCAGCTCGCCTTTGCGCAGCAGGGCCATCGCCCGCTCGATCCGGCGTGTCATCAGGTACGAGTACGGTGACTCTCCGTAGGCCTTCCGGAACTGCCGGCTGAGGTGCCCGGCGGACATGTTGACGCCCCGGGCGAGCGCCTCGACGTCGAGCGGCTGGGCGTACTCCCGGTCGATCCGGTCCCGGACCCGGCGCAGCAGCGCGAGGTCGCGCAGGTACTGGGCCGAGGCGGCGGTGCTGGTCACGCTCGAATCGTGCCACACCGGACGGCTCCCGCAGAGCGCCCCAATGCGGCCTTGGGTGCGTTGAACCAGCGCTGTGGCGCGGAGCGCCTCCGTTGAGGGTGGTGGCGGGGGCATGGATGGAGCACCGAAGGCCACATCGGGGCGCTGGGTCAGCGGAGGGCGTCGCGGATCGTGTCGCGCAGCCAGCGCTGGGCCGGGTCCGCGTCCAGACGGGCGTGCCAGTACAGCCGCACGTCGGTCTCCGGCAGCTCCACCGGGATCGGGAACCAGCGCAGGCCCAGCGCCGGGCCGTGCTGCTCGGCGAGCCGCCGGGGCACCAGGCCGACGTAGCCGCTCGACGCCACCAGCAGCGTCGCCACCGCCGAGGTCGGGACCACCGCCGCCACGTGACGCTGCAGGCCGAGCGCGGCCAGGGCCTCGTCGAGCGGACCGCGGGCCAGGCCGCGCCGGGACGCCGACACGTGCGGGTGGCGGCACAGCTGCGCCGGTGTCGGGCGGCGGCCGCGGCCCAGCGGGCTGTCGGCGCGGACGATGCCGACCAGCCGTTCGCGGTACAGCACCGCGGTCCGGATGTCCGGCGCCGGGGCGTCGCCGACGCCGATGTCGAGGTCGATCGAGCCGTCGCGCAGCGCCTCCGGGCTTTCGCTGCCCTCCGCGACGAAGCGCAGCGTGACGCCCGGGGCGGCCGCCGCCGTCGCTTCGACCGCCGCCGACGCCAGGGTCGCCGCCACGCCGTCGTTGATCCGGATCGTGAACGTGCGCTCGAGGCCGGCGACCGAGAAGTCCACGTTGACCAGGGACGCCGCCTCCTCCAGCAGCGACCGCACCCGGGGAGCCGTGCGGAGCGCGAACGGCGTCGGGGCCATCGCGCGGCCGGCGCGCACCAGGATCGGGTCGCCCATCGCGCGCCGCAGCCGGCCCAGCGCCCGGCTCGTCGCCGGGATGGACAGGTGGAGGCGCTCGGCCGCCGCCGTCACGCTCCCGTCCCGCAGCAGCGCGTCGAACACGCGCAGGAGGTTCAGGTCGAGCTGGTCGGGCATGGTTGCAGCGTACGCAACTCTGCTTTGCCGAAGTTGCGTGGCGTGCAGCTACGGGCGCTTCCTGCCGTCGGGCTCATGCACCTCGAGAAAAGAAGCGGCCTGCTCACGCTCATGTGCGCCTGCGTGGTGCTCGTCGTCGGCATGGTCGCGGCGGTCAACCTCGCCGTCCCGATGCTCGCGGCGAGCGCGCCGCACCCGTCGGCGTCCGCGCTGGTCTGGATCGTCGACACCTACGTCATCGTGTTCGCCTGCCTGGTGATCCCGGGCGGGGCGGCGGGCGACCGGTTCGGCCGCAAGGGCGTCCTGCTGGCCGGGCTCGGGCTGTTCGCCGCCGGCGCGCTGCTGTCGGCGGTGGCCCCGGACGTCGTCCTGCTGCTCGCCGGCCGGGCGCTCACCGGGGCCGGGGCCGCCGCCGTCCTGCCCAACTCGCTCGCCGTGCTGCTCCACGCCGTGCCGCCGGAGAAGAAGCCCGCGACCATCGCGACGTGGGCGTCGATGACCGGCATCGGCGGCGTCCTGGGCAACGTCGGCGGCGGGCTGGTCCTGACCACCGGCTCGTGGCGCTGGCTGTTCGCCGCCGTCGTGCCGCTCGCCCTCGGCACCGCCGCGCTGGTGGCGAGGGCTGCGCCGGTGTCGTCGCGCCACGACCGCAGGCTCGACCCGCTGGGCACGGTGCTGCTCGTCGGCGCCTCGGTCGCGCTGCTCGTCGGGATCGTCCAGGGCCCGGAGGCGTTTGTCGCGGACGCCGGGCTGCGGGTGGTCGGGATCGCGGTGCTGATCCTCGGTGTGCTCGTCGTGGCCCAGTCGCGGGTGTCCCCGGGCTCCCGAGTGACCTCGAAGACGAGGTGAAGGCCGTCCCGAGGGCTCCCGTTTCCCTCGAGACGGCCTTCACCGGTGCAACCCCGATCCCGACTGTTCGACCGTGACGGCCTTTCCGGCGGCATACCCTTCCACCGGAAAGGCCGTCACGGACGTGCACGCCGCAGCGGCGGAACCGCCGTGACGCTCGACCCCGGGCCCCCGCCCGGTGCGCCGGAAGAAGGCCACCCCGAAGGCGTCGGGTTCCCTCGGGGTGGCCCTCTTCTGGCCCGCCGGGCGCTCGGTCCGTACCGGACGCGAGGCGGGCAGGGGGACGTTGGGAGCCGGTCACCACACCGCCCAGCCGCGGAGGGGATGTGGTGACCGGCGAGGGACGATGGCCGCCGCGCGCAGCCACGTCCCGGCTTTCTACCTCCCCATCGGGATCGCCATGGTCGGCGGCGCCGCACCGCCGGGCTGCGCCGCGAACGCTGTCGTCGGCGGGGCCGCCAAGGCGGGGAAGGCCGTCGTGGGGATGTTGTTGGCGAACTCGCTCTCGAACTCGCGCTCGAAGGCCTGCTGGTCGAATCCGCTGTCGACCTCCGTCGGCACGTCGGCCGCCAGTGCGGCGAGCGACGGTTCGACGACCGGGACCTCGGGGACCTCCGCGACGGGCGCGGGCTCCGGCTCGGGCACGTACTCGGGGGCGGGCAGCCGGCGGTCGAGCTCGGCCATCCAGTCGAGCATCGCCCGCGGCTTGTCCCACGCGGAGATGCCGACGAGCCTGCCGTCGCGGATGAAGCCGGTGATGCCGTCCGCCAGCGTCACGGTGTCCTCGGCCAGGCTGGGCATCCCGCACATCTGCAGGCGGGTGTCGTACAGCGTCGACCAGGCCCGGGGGAGCGGGGTGAACGGCTTGGCGCTGGACTGGCCCATCAGCAGGTTGTCCGCCGCGTGCCGCGCCGACTCGACGGCGTTGATCCAGTGCTCGACCCGCCGCGGGGTCTCGTCGAACCGCAGGTTCGGCCAGCGCGCGATGTCGCCGGCGATGACGACGTCGGAGGCGCCCTCGGCGAACAGCTTCGAGTCGCAGAGCACGCCGTCGCTGATGTCGAGGCCGGAGCCGCGCATCCAGTCGACCGACGGGACGCTGCCGATGGCGAGCACGACGACGCTGGCGACCAGCAGCTGGTTGTTCGTCAGGTGCAGCCCGACGGTGTCCTTCGTGCTGATCCAGTGCCGCACTTCGCTCTTCATCGCGAGCTTCGCGCGGTGCTCGTGGTGCGCCTCGACGACGCCGTTCGAGACGCGGTCGCCGAAGCGGTGCAGCGGCGCTTTCGCGTGCCCGACCAGGGTGACGTCCCGGCCGATGTGCCGCATGCTCGCGGCGAACTCGTTGCCGATCAGGCCGGCGCCGATCACGACGGCCGGCTTCTTGCTGGCGTTGAGGCAGCGCCGCACCGCCATCGAATCCTCGACCGTGCGCAGGATCCGCACGCGCGGGTCGTGCCGCGGCGACCCGGGCAGGTGCCGCGGGTAGACGCCGGTCGCGGCGATCAGGCCGTCGTACCAGAGGGATTCGCCGCCGGGCAGGTGCACGACCCGCTCGGTGGTGTCGAGGTGGGTGACCCGCGCGCCGAGGCGCCAGTGCACGTCGAGATCCGGCAGGTAGTGCGAAAGGCCCACGTCGCTGGGCCGTTCGGTCCCCATCACGAGTGCCTTGGAGACCATCGGCCGGTGGTAGGGACGGCGGGCTTCGTCGCCGATCAGGACGATCTCGCCGTCGAAGTTCTGCTCCCTCAGCCGTTCCGCGGCGCGCAACCCCGCGACACCCGCGCCGACGATGACGATCCGGTCGCCGTCAGCCATCGAGCTCTCCTCTCATCACGACCGCCTGCATCGGGCAGCAGCGGGCCGCCATCTTCGCCTGTTCCATCGTGGTTTCGTCCAGCAGCCGCGTGTGGAAGCGCAGGCGGCCGTCCTGGCCGAGGTCGAACACGTCCGGCGCCTCCATGGCGCAGATGCCGTAGAGCTCGCACCGGTCGTTGTCGACGCTGATCCGGGGCCCGCCACCGGGCAAACGGAAGGGCATGTCAAGCCACCTGCTCTTCCACGAGTCCGATGCGTTCGAGGGTCCGCGCGGGCATGAACCGCAGCAGCGACGTCGTGACCGCCGGGACGAGCAGCGTGATACCGCCCAGCCAGACGACCGCGAGGTGGCCGTTGGCGATCGAGCCGAACCACGCGTGCAGCGCGGTCAGCGCGACGGCCGGGTAGGCGCAGCGGTGCAGCCACAGCCAGCGGCGGTAGGAGGTGAACCGCTGCAGGCCGGCGGTGAGCGCGATGGCCAGCATGACCTCGAAGCCGACGATGCCGATGCTGTGCCGGGTCTCCTGGCCCGACAGGAAGGGGAGGAACAGGTACTGCAGGCTGTAGGGCTGGACCGTCAGGTAGAAGAAGCCCAGCGCGTGGACGCCGCCGAAGATCAGCGTCCCGGTGGCCAGCACCATGTGGGAGCTGCGGAGCGCCTTGCGGCCGGTGACCGAGCGCACCCAGCCGGTGGCGGTGAGCACACCCCAGGTGAGCGTCAGCATCATCGCCGCGTAGGACGCCCGGGCGGCGAAGGCCGCGAGGCCGCGGGCCGCCGGGTCGGTCTTCGGCTGGAACTGCTGCGTGAGGAAGATCGTCGCGTCGTGCCAGGTCTCAACCATGGCTACCCCCGGTTCTGACGGTGGCCGGCCGGCGCGTGGCACGGGCGCGGCCGCGGTTGCCCTTGATCTGGCGCAGCACGTAGAAGAGGCCGCCGCCGACCAGGAGGAACAGCGCCGCCACCACGGCGATCTGGGACGTGTCGAGACCGAGCGGCTGCCCCACCGGCGCGGCCGTGGTGGAGACGGCCGGCGCGGGGAGTGCGGTGTAGTCGACCATGCCGCTGCTCTCGAGCATCGTCATGTGCCGCAGGACGGCCTGGTTGCCGACGGTCGCGAACGCCCGCACGTCCTCGTTGCGGGTGCCGGCGCGCAGCTGCGCGAGGACGGCGAAGACCTGGCCGTGCGCCGCGCGCAGCCGGTTGGCGAAGACGCTGTCGAACGACGGCCCGGGGGGCGCCTGCATCTCTTCGAGGAGCCAGCCGCGCTGCTCGTCCGACGGCTGGTCGGGCACCGGCGAGTTGAACTTCGCCGACAACGCGCGGGTCCCGACGTCGAGCCGGCCGTGGTCCATCATGATCGCGAAGCCGATCGCCTGGACCTTCGGGCTGCCCTTCTGCATCGCCATCATGCCCGAGGGCATCTCCCACAGCCCGGCCTGGCGGACCTTGGTCAGCAGGATGGCGTCTTCGGGCGAGACGGCGTTCGTCTGGGCGATCGACGCCGGGGACACCGAAGCGAGCAGGGTCAGCACCGCGACCAGCACGAACAGGATCCGGACCAGCGGGCGGGAACGCTCGAGCGGGGACGGCGGAGCGAACTCGAGCCCGGCGTACTCAGATGCCGAAAGCATTGATCCTCCACTCGTCCTGGGTCAGCGTGATCTTCTTGCCGTCGGGCGTGATCGGGTACCAGGACTGCTCGGCGCCCTGACCGGACGTGTCGGCCGGTTCGCTGTCACCGGTGAAGTGGTACAGCGGCCAGCCGGCGAGGGTCGCCTGCTGGGTGCCGTCGTCACGGGTGATCTGCCCGATCAGCGACTGGTCGACGTCGATCGGCGCGGGACCACCGACCTTGACCGGGATCCACTTGGCCGCGCAGGCGTCGTTGCAGTTCGACCGCGACGGGTTGGTCGTGTCGCGGTCGTAGCGGTAGATCGTGTAGCCGGTCCCGTCGACGAGCATCAGGCCGAGGTCGAAGGTCTTCGCGCCCCTGAGCTGGCTCTTCATCGGGTCGTTCGGGTTGGCGGTGATGGGCTGCGGCATGGCGAGGGTCATCGGGGCCTGCATACCGGGCATCTGCATACCGGCACCGCCACCTGCGGCGTAACCACCCGAGGTGGTGGCAGCGCCGGCGGTACACGCGGTGAGCAGGGCGAGTGCGGTGAGGCACACGGCGGCGGGGACCACCGTACGGGGAATGCGTATCACTGCTCCTCCGGAGGGCATGACTACGCGCAGTAGCCTGGGGTGAGGCGGAAATGCGCGCGAAAGATCCACAGTGGACACTCAGTCCGGAGTGGATGCGGAGCGTTGCGGGGGACAACGCGTTGTCGGGGGTCTTCGGTAGGGGATACGGACACGGTAGGGAAACGGTTCAAAAAAGTTTTGCCCCCCGGGTTGCGGCATTTGGTACTAGACGTAGGCCGTCCGGCCCACCAGGATGTCCCGCGTGGGACGGCACACTCGAGCGCTGAGACCCGTCGAAGATCATCAGGAAGTCGTTGGTGGGACCGACGACGCCCATGACGATCTGGCGAAGGCGCTCTACCAGGAGTTCGGCGGGTCCCTCATGGCGTTCGCGCTCCGGCTGACCGGCCACGACCGGCAGTGGGCCGAAGACGTCGTGCAGGAGACCCTGATCAAGGCGTGGCGGAACGCGGACAAGCTCGACCGCCAGCCGGAGATGCTGCGCGCGTGGTTGTTCACGGTGGCGCGCCGCACCGTCATCGACGGCTGGCGCAGCCGGAGCGTGCGCCCCCAGGAGCTCGAGGAGATCGAATCCGACGCGATCGCGGTGTCCGACGAGTCGGACCGGACGCTCGCCGCGATGATCGTTTACGAAGCGCTGCAGGGCCTTTCGCCCGAGCAGCGGGAGGCCATCCAGCAGACCTACCTGCGCGATCGCACCGTGAACGAGGTGGCGGCGACCCTCGGCGTGCCGCCGGGCACCATCAAGTCCCGCATCCACCACGCCGTCCGCGCGCTGCGCCGGTCCTTGCGTGAGCGGGGGTGAACTGAGGGTGGCCGGGTCCGCACACACCGACGTCGCCGCGTACGTGCTCGGCGTCCTCAGCGAGGCCGAGAACACCCAGTTCGAAGCCCACCTCATGAATTGCCCGCACTGCCAGCTCGACCTGATCGAGCTCTACCAGCTGCCGGACGTCCTCGACCTCGTGAAGCGCAGCTGGCCGGAGCCCCCGATGCCCGCGCCCGGCCCGCGCACCCTCGCTCCCGGGCCCCGCGTGCTGCGCGGCCTGATGGAAGAGGCCTCGGTGAAGCGCCGCCGCCGCAAGCGGCTCGGCATCATCGCCGGCGCCGCGGCCGCCGCGCTCGTCGTGGCCGGCCCGCTGGTGACCCTCGCGGTCCGGCCGGCCGACGCCGTCCCGCCCGCGTCCCTCGCCGCCCCGAGCACCAAGCAGCCCCCGCCGGCGACGAGCGTCCTGGCGACGAGTGTCCCGGCGCCGTCCACCGGCGCGTCCGGCCAGCCGGGCGGCGGCCAGACCTACGGCCGCGGCAGTGGCAGCGGCGGGTCCGCGGTCAGCGCGGTCGTCACGGTGTCCCCGGTGGAGTGGGGCAGCCGCGTCGACCTCGAGCTGCGCGGCATCGTCGGGCCGTTGAAGTGCCAGCTGTTCGCCATCTCGACGACCGGTGACGCCCGCGTCGTGTCCGGCTGGTCGGTGCCGCCCAAGGGCTTCGGCATCCCCGGCTCCCCGGACCCGTTGCGGCTGCAGGGTTCCATTTCGCTGGCGATGGACCAGATCTCCCGCTTCGAGGTCCGCGGCGACGACGGCACGGTCCTCGTCGTCGTGCAGCGCTGACTCGTCCTTCGCGCTCTCCGAGGTCCTGAACGACTCGTCCATCGCGTCCGGCGCGGTGGCTCCGGCAAAGTCCTGGTCACGCGCTCGCCGCCGGCTCCACCAACGTCTTGAATGACTCATTCAGGTCTTCGGGTGTCCTGAATGAGTCATTCAAGACATGCCGACGCCCGGGAAACACCCGATCCGGCCTGGTCGCCGCCTGTGCGCCGTCCGGTGCCTGTCGTGAACCACGGTCCCGGATGAGGCGTGGTTCAAGACATGAACCAGTCGTCCACCGCGTTCCGGCGCGGCAAGAAAGTTTTCATTTCCCGGTCGCAACGCCATGACCTGGGTGAATGGCGTCCGGTTGCGCTTCGCTTGATAACGAACAGATAACGGGCTGGTCGCTTTTGAACCTCGGGCCGCTCACGTCCGTATCCCCCAATGCATCCCCCGATGCATCCCGACAGCCGGAACCACAAGCCCCCCGCGGGTTCCGTGCGATCTCGACCTCAAACCAACGGTAGTTCTTGCCCGGGCCGCCGCGCTATTCGGCGTGCCCGGAATAACGAACGAGGTGAACTAGTCTATGGCCCGGAACCAGTCTCGGTCCCCCGTGACGGGCAAGCATCGCGTCGCCCGCCGAACCAAGATCGCGATGGGCGCGCTCGGCCTGGCGATCGCCGTCGGCGCACTCGCCGTCGCGGTCACCACGGGCCGCACAGGTGAGGCCAGCGCGGACCCCGCGGACCCGTCGTTCTTCATCGACATCAACAAGGTTCCCGCCGGCAACAACGTCAACGCGGCCTTGAAGAAGAAGGGTGCGCAAGGATCCTTCACCGTCGACTGTGGAACGAACGCGGACGGCGCGCACCACAACCCGGACAACTTCATCGCCCAGCCCGGGATCAAGAACGGTGCCCAGCACCTGCACGACTACGTCGGCAACGTGACCACCGACGCCGACTCGAGCCTCAAGAGCCTGCTCGCCGGCGACACCACCTGCAAGAACGGTGACCAGTCGGCCTACTTCTGGCCCGTGATCCGCATCGACCGCGAAGACGACGCGGCCAACCAGAACGAGAACCAGCAGGCCCAGCAGAAGCAGCAGGGCAAGACCGGCGACGTCCAGCAGGACCAGAGCGCCAAGGACGCGCAGGCCGCGGACGACGCCGGCCAGGGCCAGGACGCCCAGGATCAGGACGCTCAGGACCAGCAGGGCCAGGACGCGCAGGACCAGAACGCGCAGGACCAGCAGGACCCGAACGCCCAGGACCAGAACACCCAGGACCAGAACGGGCAGCAGCAGAAGCGCCGGAACACCGGTGGCGGCGCGACCCGCTCCGGTGACCAGAGCGCCCAGCAGCAGGGCGACCAGGGCCAGCAGGATCAGCAACAGGCCCAGGACCGCCGTCGAGGCGGCCAGAACGGCGGCCAGAACAACAACGGCGGCAAGAACAACGGTGGCCAGAACGGTGGTCAGAACAACGGCGGCCAGAACGGCAACCAGAGCAGCTCGGCCGCCGCACCGCCGGCCGAGGAGCTCGGCGGGCCCGAGGGCGCGAACGAAGAGGTCGGCGACAACGACGGCGAGATCGTCGAGCCGGAGTCCGCGACGCTGAAGTTCAT
Organism: Amycolatopsis sp. NPDC051371; assembly: GCF_040682155.1. Taxonomy (NCBI): domain Bacteria; kingdom Bacillati; phylum Actinomycetota; class Actinomycetes; order Pseudonocardiales; family Pseudonocardiaceae; genus Amycolatopsis; species Amycolatopsis sp. NPDC051371. The sequence goes on along the minus strand of NZ_JBFBAG010000035.1, from coordinate 56,559 downwards.
CGGCGGTGGCGCGCAGAACGTCGTCGCGATGCCGCTGGGCCTCCGCGTCCTCTACGGTGACGCCAAGCAGAGCACCAACGGCCCGGCCAACGCCCGGCCCAGCTGGACCTGCACCGGGTTCGAGGACCGCCTGACCGACCTCTACCCGATCTGCCCGCAGGGCAGCAAGGTCGAGCGCATCCATGCCTTCCCGAACTGCTGGGACGGCAAGAACACCGACAGCGCGAACCACCGCACGCACATCGTGTTCGCGAACCAGCAGGGCAAGTGCCCCCAGGGCTTCAAGAACGTGCCCCAGCTGCAGGTGACGCTGGTCTACGACGTCCCGCAGGACGTCCAGCAGAACGGCCAGTACAAAGTGGACGCCTTCGCCCAGGAGAAGCACAACCCGCGGTCCGACCACGACGACTTCGCGAACGTGATGAGCAAGAAGATCATGAACCGCCTGGTCGGCTGCATCAACTCGGGCAAGGCCTGCGCGGAATAACCCTTTCGCACCAGTCACTCCACGCCAGGAGGGAGAACGTCCGATGAACCGTGCTCGTCCGAGTGCCGCTGCACTGTCCGCCGCCATCGCCGGTCTCGCGCTGGTCGCGGCCTGCGGGACCAACCCGTACGCCACGTCCGGTGCGGTCCAGCCGGTGTCGCTCGGCGCTCAGCAGCAGCTCTCGGCGAGCACGGTTCAGGCGAGCTCCGGGGCCGGCCAGGCCCAGCTGGCCACGTCCACTGTGGAGGGTCTCGGCGCGGTCCTCGCCGACGCCGAAGGCCACACGCTCTACCGCTACGCCAAGGACACCGCGAAGCCGCCGAAGGTCGCCTGCGTGGACGCCTGCGCGGAAAGGTGGCCACCGCTGGTCTCCGACTCCCCGGCGCTGGCCGCGGAGGTGGACGCGCAACTCGTCAGCCTGGTCACCCGGCCCGACGGCCGCAAGCAGGTGACCATCGGCGGCTGGCCGGTGTACCGCTACGCCAAGGACACCGGCTCCGGCCTCGCGCTCGGCCAGAACGTCAGCGCGGACTGGGCGGCCATCACGCCGGAGGGCGAGAAGGCGGCCGCGGCCGCCGGGACCCGATCAGCCGCACAGACCACCCTCGGCACCGCCGAGATCGGCGGCCTCGGCCCGGTCCTGACGGACCAGGCCGGCCGCACGCTCTACCTGTTCACCCGGGACGGCCGGGGTTCCGGATCGTCCACTTGCGACGGCGCCTGCGCGCGGACGTGGCCACCGCTGCTCGTCGGCGGCCGGACCACCGTCGCCGAAGACATCGACACCGGCCTCGTCGGCCAGATCACCCGGGCCGACGGGAGCAAGCAGGTGACCGTCGGCGGCTGGCCCGTCTACACCTACGCCCGGGACGGCGCGCCCGGCGAGGCGACCGGCCACGGCGCGGGGAACACCTGGTACGCCATCGAACCCAATGGCTGCAAGGTCGACCCGTCGCGCCGGCCCGACGCCGCCATCGCGACCGCCTCCTCCAGCGGGTACTGACCCGCTCCACGAACCCCGGCCCGGCGGACACTTCCCTCCACCTCACCCCCCAGTCCGCCGGGCCGGTAGCACCACCCGAAGTACCGCGGGACCCCCGTCCCGCGCCCCGAGCCCCGGCCCGGGTGGACGCTTCCCTCCACCTCACCCCCCCCAAGTCCCCCCGGGCCGGGATTCCTCACCCCACACCGATCCGGCAGCGCCGGGTCAGCGAAGGAGGAAACAGGCGGGCGCCTCCCGCCCCGCGAGTTCCGGCCGGTGGACGTTCTTCCCTCCACCTCACCCCCCGAGTCCACCGAGCCGGAACTCCTCCCCATGCCACCCCAATCACGCGAGATGCCCTCCCAGTCACGCGAGATGCCTCTCCAGTCACGCGAGATGCCCTCCCAGTCACGCGAGATGCCCTTCCAGTCACGCGAGATGCCCTTCCAGTCACGCGAGATGCCCTTCCAGTCACGCGAGATGCCCTTCCAGTCACGCGAGATGCCCCTCCAGCCACACGAGTTCCGCCCCCCAATCACGCGAGTCACGTCGCCAATCACGCGAGTTCCGTCCCCAGTCACGCGACATCCGCTTCTGATCACGCGAGTCACGTCCCCAATCACGCGAGCCGACCGTCCAAGTGCGCGAACCGACTCTCCGGGTACGCGAACCGACCGTCCAAGCACCCGAGTTCCGCCCACGATCACGCGACATCCGCCTCAGATCACGCGAGCCCCGGCTCCGATCACGTGAGATCCGCTCCCGGACTTCCCGGCCCGGCGCCCGCCCCTCGGTCACCGAGCCGGACTTCCCGGCCCCCAAGACCCGGTCCGGTGGATGCTTCCCTCCACCTCACCCCCCTCATCCCCCGGACCGGCCCACGCTGCGGTCCCCGTGCTCCGGCACGGGGACCGCGGCCCAGAAGTCCAGCGGCACGCGCCCGATCCCGCGTCCGGCCGCGTCGAGCAGGCGGCCCATCAGCTTGACGTTCCGCAGCGTCACCGCGCGGCCGGTGATCTCCAGCCACGGCAGCTTCGCCGCGAGGACCGCCTCCAGGGCGAGGGTGTCGTGCTGCGACGGCAGCCACACCACCAGCATCAGGTTCGCCGCCCCGGTCAGCGCCGCGCACATCCGCACCTCCGGCAGCATCGCCAGCGACCGTGCGGTCGTCTCCAGCTTGTCCGGCGGCACCCGCAGCCAGAGCGTCACGGTGACCGGCGCGGGCGAGACCGACCGCGCGATCTCGCACCGGACGCGGATCGCGCCGCGGGCCAGCAAAGCGTCCAGCCGGCGCCGGACGGTCGTCGCGCCGACGCCGAGTTCGGTCGCCAGCGCCGCCGCCGACGCCCGGGCGTCCACGCCGAGGGCCAGGATCAGCGCCCGGTCCGCGTCGTCGAACCGCAGGGGCGCGCGGTTCTTCACCGGCTTCACCGACAGCGCCTCGCGCTGCCCCGGCGAGATCGCCCGCACCCGCCACCGGCTGCCCTCGGTGAACATCCGCGGTGACAGCACCGTGCGCACCCGCGTCACCCCGGGCACCGCGGCCACCCGGTCCAGCACGTGCGCGCCCAGCTCACGCAGCGTCGGCGCGACGACGTGGGCGAGCAGGTCGCACGGCCCGGCCACGTACTCGACGGTCACCACGTGCGGGTCCGCGGCCAGCGCGGACGCCACGGAAAGCGCCGTCCCGGGCGAACAGTCGATCTCGACGAACGCCAGGGCCAACTGCGCGGTCAGCTCCCCGCCGATGTACGCGGTGAGCCACGCGTCCCCGCGCTCGACCAGCGTGTCCCAGTGCCGGGCGGCGGTCACCGCGCCGAGGCCGAGCGCCCGGCCCAGCGTCGACCACGACGCGCGCGGGGCCGCCTGCAGCGCGTCGACCAGTTTGAGGTCCTGCTCGGTCAACATGGCGGATTCTTCGCTCATCAGCTCTCGCAGCGGTGGTTTCGGTGTTTTTCCCCGGCCATTGTGCTCGACACTTGCATGATCTGCGGATGACCCTGCGCTCGGACGCCGCCGCCCTGCTCGCCGACCTGGTCGCCCTCCGCCGCGACCTGCACCGCATCCCCGAGATCGGCCTCCACCTCCCGCGCACCCAAGAGCGGGTGCTCGCGGCCCTCGACGGCCTGCCGCTCGAAGTCAGCCTCGGCAAGAACCTCTCGTCGATCACCGGCGTCCTCCGCGGGGGCAAACCCGGCGGCACCGTTCTCCTGCGCGGCGACATGGATGCGCTGCCGGTCACCGAAGCCAGCGGCGAGGACTTCAGCTCGACCCTCGACGGCGCCATGCACGCCTGCGGCCACGACCTGCACACGGCGGGGCTCGTCGGCGCGGCCCGGCTGCTCGCCGCGCGCAAAGCGGACCTGCCCGGCGACGTCGTCTTCATGTTCCAGCCCGGCGAAGAGGGCTGGGACGGCGCCGGCCACATGATCGACGAAGGCGTGCTGACGGCGTCCGGCAAGCACGTCGACGCCGCCTACGGCCTGCACGTTTCGGCCGCCAGCTACACGAAGGGCCAGTTCACCGCCCGGCCCGGCACGCTGATGGCGGCCTCGGGCGCGCTCGAGGTCCGGGTAAAGGGCGACGGCGGCCACGGCTCGTCGCCGCACGACGCCCGCGACCCGATCCCGGCGGCCTGCGAGATGGTGACCGCCCTGCAGACGATGGTGACGCGCACCTTCGACGTCTTCGACCCGGTGGTGGTCACCGTCGGCTCGTTCCACGCCGGCACGCGCCGCAACATCATCCCGGACGACGCGGTCTTCGAGGCGACGCTGCGGTCGTTCTCGCCGGAGGTCGCGGCGCGGGTGGGGGAGCGGGCGGTGCAGGTGTGCCAGGGCATCGCCCAGGCGCATGGCCTCGACATCGACGTCACCTACGAGCCGGAGTACCCGGCGACGGTCAACGACGCCGCCGCGTACGACTTCGTCGCCGACACGATCCGTGACGTCTTCGGCGAGGAACGGTTCGCCGAGATGGCCGACCCGATCACCGGTTCGGAGGACTTCTCCCGCGTGCTCGAACGCGTCCCCGGCGCGTACCTGTTCCTCGGCGCGTGCCCGACGGACCCGGCGAACGCGCCGGACAACCATTCGCCGCGCGCCCGCTTCGACGACAGCGTGCTCGGCGACGGTGCCGCGCTGCTGGCCGAGCTCGCCGTCCGCCGCCTCGGGCTCCTGGCCGGGTGACGCCGTGCGCAGCTACCACTGGCCCCCGCTGCTCCCGGTCGTCGCGCTGGTCCTGATGCCGTTCCTGCCGTTCGTCAACACCACCGGGCTGTGGCTCGGGCTGCCGCGGATGATCGTGTGGGGCGCGTTCTGGTGCCTCATGTTCACCCCGGCGCTGCTGCTGTCCGAACGCCTGATGCGCGGGCGGGAGGAGGACCAGTGATCCTCACCTTCACCCTCGTCGGCATCGTCCTGATCGGCGTCCTCGGCTTCGTCGGGCGCCGCAAGCCCGTCGCCGACCTGGCCGAATGGACCGTCGGCGGCCGCCGCTTCGGCGCGCTGACGATGTGGTTCCTGCAGGCGGGGGAGGTGTTCACCACCTTCACCTTCCTCGGCATGGCCGGGCTCGCGTTCTCCGGCGGCGTCGCGGCGATGTACGCGCTGCCGTACGTGCCGATCGCCTACGTCGTGCTGTTCTTCCTCGCGAAGCGCCTCTGGACGCTGGGCAAGGAGCGCGGTTACCTCACCCAGGGCGACTTCCTCGAGGACCGCTACTCCAGCCGGGCGCTCGGGACGCTGTCGGCGGTGCTCGGCGTCGTGTTCGTGCTGCCGTACCTGCAGCTGCAGATCACCGGGCTCGGCCTGATCGTCCGGCTGGTCACCGGCGACAGCGCGTCCGGCACGCTGAGCATGGTCACCGGCAGCGTGCTGATCGTCGCGTTCGTGCTGTGGGCCGGGTTGCGCGGCGTCGCGGCGACGTCCTACTTCAAGGACGGCATCATGCTGGTCGCGCTCGTGGTGCTGATCATCGCGGTGCCGACGCACTTCGCGGGCGGGATCCCGGCGGTGTTCCACAAGATCGAGCAGCTGCACCCGGAGAAGCTGATCGTCCACAGTGGAGCGAACGACCACGTCTGGTTCGTGACGAGCATGCTGGTCAGCGCCATCGGCGTCGGGCTGATGACGTTGCCGCACTCGTGGCCGGCACTGATGTCCGCGCGCGACCCGAAGGTGCTGCGGCGCAACTACACCTGGATGCCGATCTACGAGCTGTGCCTGCTGCTGCCGATGATCGTGGGGTTCGCCGCGATCATCGTGGTGCCCAAGGGGAGTGACCCGAACGGCGTATTGCTGACCCTGTCGAAGGATGCATTGCCGGGCTGGGTGACGGGAATCATCGTGGTCGCCGCGACGGCCACCGCGATGGTCCCGGCGGCCGGGATCCTGATCGGCATCTCGTCGCTGGTGGCGCGCAACATCGTCCGCGTCCGCAGTGGCCGCAAGCAGTTCTGGATCAACCACGGCACGGTTGTGCTCGCGAGTACCCTTGCCCTCGTGCTCGGCATCTTCCGGCCGGATCTGCTGGCCAACCTGCTGTTGCTCACCTACTCGGGGTCGGTCCAGCTGGCCCCGGCCAACCTGCTGGGCTTCCTGAAGCGGGTGCCCGTCGGCAAGGGGCCGGTGTTCGCCGGGCTGATCGCCGGTGAGCTCGTCGTCATCTGGCTGACCTTTGTGGACACTCATTTCGCCGGAACCGTCAACGTGGGTCTGATCGGGCTCGGCGTCAACGTCGTCGTGCTGGCTCTGGCGGCGCTGGTGGTCCGGCGACAGACTTCCCCCGTGGAGGCGGCGTGACGCGCACGGTATTCACCGGCGGCTCGGTGTTCGACGGCACCGGCGCGGAGCCGGCGGCGGCCGACGTCGTCGTCGAGCACGGCCGGATCGTCGACGTCGGCACGGACCTGGACGGCGACGAGGGCGTCGACTGTTCCGGCGCGGTGCTGCTGCCCGGCCTCTTCGACTGCCACGTGCACGTCACGGTGTCGGACATCGGGCTGATGTCGCGCGTGCAGAAGCCGTTCTCCTACCAGTTCTACGAAGCCGCGCGGAACCTCTGGGCGACGCTCGGGCTGGGCATCACGACGGTGCGCGACGCGTCGGGCGCGGACCTCGGCATCAAGCAGGCGGTCGACGACGGGCTGATCCCGGGGCCGCGGCTGCAGATCTCGATCGGGCTGATCAGCCAGACTGGCGGGCACGGCGACAGCTGGAACCCGTCGAGCATCTGCGTTCCGCTGCTGGTCCCGCACCCGGGCCGCCCGGACGCGACGGCCGACGGCCCCGACGAGATCCGCCGGGTCGCGCGGACGCTGCTGCGCGCGGGCGCGGACGTGCTGAAGGTGTGCACGACCGGCGGCGTGCTTTCCCCGCGCGACGACCCGCGGCACTCGCAATACACGCCGGAGGAGCTGGAGGTCCTGGTCGCCGAGGCGGCGATGCAGGGGCGCCCGGTGATGGCGCACGCCCAGGGCGCGGCGGGCATCAAGAACGCGGTCCGGGCGGGCGTGCGCTCGATCGAGCACGGCATCTACCTCGACGACGAGGCGATCGAGCTGATGCTGGGCCACGGGACGTGGCTGGTCCCGACGCTGATCGCCCCGGTCAACGTGGTCCGCGCGGCCGACGCCGGGGTGGATCTGCCGGCGTCGGTGGTGGCGAAGGCGCGCGAGGTGGTGGAGGTGCACCGGGATTCGGTCCGTCGCGCGTATGCGGCCGGCGTCCGGATCGCGATGGGGACGGACAGCGGGGTCGGGCCGCACGGCACGAACCTGGAGGAGCTGGCCCTGATGGCGGCGTGCGGCATGACCCAGGCGGACGTCCTGGAGGCGACGACGTCCTCGGCCGCGCGGCTGATGGGGCTCGACGGCGAGCTGGGGCGGATCGAGCCGGGGCTGCGGGCGGATCTCGTGGTGGTGGCGGGGGATCCGTACGACTTCCCGGCGCTGGCCTCGAACATCCGGGAGGTCTGGAAGGACGGGGTCCGGGTGGTCTGACGTCCTCAGGGCGCCAGCCGGGCGAGGTCGACGACGGCCTTGTCGAAGCGGAAGACGTCGGCGGGCACGGCTTTGGTGTCGTCGGTGAGCAGAGCGACGTAGCAGCCGTAGTCGATGGCGAAGCCGTCGTAGAGCCGTCCCGGGTGCCGGGGATCGACCACGCCCCGGCGCACGACGTGGAGCAAGCGCGCGTCGCACAGCCGGTCGATCGTGGCCGGGCGGTCCGCCGCGGGCAGCAGGAAGGTGCGGGACCGGCGCCGGCCGACGACCTCGTCCACCAGGAGCGCCAGCAGCCGGTCGGCGTCCTCGTCCCTGCTGACCGCGATCTTCTTGTCCCGCAGGTACCAGTCGCGCGCCGCCCGGCGCACGTGGGACCGGCCGATCCGGTCGGTGTGGGCGTGCTGGGCGGCCAGCGCGGCGATGTTGATCGCGTCGCGGGGGACACCCTCGGCGGCCCGGACCAGCTCGGGGAACGCGCCCTCCTGGAAGGCGCCCTTCGCGAACTCGTCGATCCCGGGCGCCTCCGTCCGCAGCATCGTCTCCAGGACCGGCCGGACGTGGTTGTGGAACAGCTGGAGGAAGAACGCCTGGGCCCGTTCGCGGGACTGGTCGAACACCAGGGCGTCGTCGAGGCTCACCGTGGACGCCGCGTCCGAGCCCACCTCGATCCCCAGGTAGTCGCCGTGGACGGGGACGAAGAACCGGGCGCGGTGCTCGATGGCGGCGATCTTCACGGTGATGCCGCGGATCGGCAGGATGCTGCGGCGCAAGAGATCCGCGAGGAACGGCTGCAGGTCGAGCGGGACGCTGCTCCATTCGTCGAGGAGCAGCCAGAGCCGCGCCGGCCGGATCCCGTCCGCGACGGCCTGGATCGCCCGGCTGAGCGGGCCGAACATCACCCGGTGCTGCTCGACGCCGGTGCGCAGCTGCCGGCTGGACTCGGTCGTGGAAGCCCGGTGGCGCAACGAACCCTTGATCCCGGCCTGGCGGCCGAGCGACGCCTCGAGCCCGCTCCGGCGCTCGTCGGCGGCCCTGCTGGTCTGCTCCCGGGTCGTCTCGCCGACGACCTCGACCTCGGTCGCGGCGGCAACCAGTGCGTCGAGACCGCGCAGGAACCCGTCCTGGTCGGCCACCTGCCCGTCCACGGCCAGGGCGAGGAGCTGGTCGTGGACCGCTTCGAGGGTGTCGACGAGCAGCTGCGTGCCGCGTTGGGCGGGGCTCAGCGACACGTTGGAGTACAGGCCGCCGGTCGATCCGATCGTGCGCAGGTCCAGGGAGATCGGGACGTCGCCGGTCTGCTCGACGAGGTCGTGGAGGTGCAGCAGCCCGTGGGTCTTGCCGGTGCCGCGCCGGCCGAAGAGGACCTGGTGGTCGGTCGAGTTGATCAGGGCGGAGAAGGAGCCGGCGGCGACGTAGGTGGCGGCCAGCGTCGAGCGATCGGCGCTTTCCGCCCGGCGCGGGATCCGCATGAGCGCCTGGTTGAGGTGCAGCTGACCGGCCTGCGCCATGCGACTCCCTGCTCCCGGGTGGTTCGCGTGGTCGAGAGCTTCCGGCGCAGCCGGGTCGGATGCGCCGACTCGCACGGTACAGCGCCCGGAACCCCGCGCAGTACCGGAAACCGGGTCAACCCTCTGGGCTGAGCAGGTCCTTCAACGCCACCGCGAACTTCGCCGGGTTCCGTTGCGGCGCCAGGTGGGCCCCCGGCATCTCGGTGAACGGCAGCCCCAGCTCCAGCGCCAGGATCTTCGCCGGCTGGTAGTGGTAGCGCCCGCGGCTGCCTTCGCCCGCTGCCGGGATCAGCTCCGTGCTCGCCTTGCGCAGGGCGCGCAGGTCCGGCAGGTAGTCGAAGAACTCCGTCAGCTCGCGGTCGAACAGCCGGATCCAGTCGGCCTCGTGCGGGAGGCGCAGGTTCGGCAGGTCGGGCAGGGCCGCGCCCGCGATCGCGTCGGCGAAGCGCGTCACCGCCGTCAGCAGCTCACCCGAACGGGCCAGCCGGACCTGTTCCGCGGCCGCTTCGAGCCAGCCGCCCGCGTCCGGCATCAGGTGCACCGCCGGGGGTTCGTGCGCGACCAGCGTCGTCACGCGGCTCGGGAACCGGGCCACCAGGTCGAGGCCGATCAGCGCGCCCGCGCTCGAGCCGAACACCAGCGCCGGGCCGTCGGTCGCGTGCTCCAGCACCGCCAGCGCGTCGTCGGCCTGGCGCGACACCGGGACCGGGCCCGTGGTGGTGTCCGTGCTGCCGAAGTGGCCGCGCCGGTCGTACGTGATGACGGTGTAGTCCGCGTACAGCTGCTTCGCCAGCGCGCGGTAGGAGTCACCCGCCCCGGTGCCGCCCGCGATCAGCAGCAGCGCCGGGCCCTCGCCGCCGCGGCGGACGAGGAGCTCGCCGTCCTCCACCGGGCAACGGCTCTCCGAGATCATGCCTTGAAGTCAAGCACAGACAACGAAGTGGGCGTCGCGGTGGTCGCCCCCCCCGGCGCCGCCGGGCCGGTGCTGCGCAAGGCTTTCGCGAACGTCCGCCCGGCGGACCCGCGCTCGAGGACCGGGATCGAGGGGACGCTAGAGCCGTTCGATGATCGTCGCCGTCGCGAGCGCGCCCCCGGCGCACATCGTCACCAGCGCCGTCGACGCGTCCCGGCGCTCCAGCTCGTGCAACGCCGTCGTCAGCAGCCGGGCCCCGGTGCTCCCCACCGGGTGACCCAGCGCGATCGCGCCGCCGTTGACGTTCACGCGCGACTCGTCCGGCGAAAGCGTCCGCTGCCACGACAGGGCCACCGACGCGAAAGCCTCGTTCACCTCGAACAGGTCCGGGTCGGCGATCGTCATCCCGGCGCGAGCGAGCACCCGCTCGGTCGCGCGGATCGGGCCGTCCAGGTGGTAGTACGGCTCCGCGCCGACCAAGGCCTGCGCCACGATCCGGGCTCGGGGACGCAGTCCGAGCGAAGAAGCCCGCGAAGAGTCCATCAGGAGCAGCGCCGCCGCGCCGTCGGAGATCTGCGACGACGTCCCCGCCGTGTGGACGCCGTCCTCCACCACCGGCTTCAACCGCGCCAGGCCTTCGGCCGTCGTCTCACGCAGGCCCTGGTCGCGGCCGACCAGGCGCGTCTCTCCCGTCAACGCACCCGACTCCGACAGGACCGGGGCCTTCACCGGCACCACTTCGCGGTCGAAGTGCCCGGCCTCCCACGCGGCCGCCGCCTTCTGCTGGGACGCGGCGCCGAACGCGTCGACGTCGGCCCGCGTCAGCCCGCGCCGGACGGCGATCCGCTCCGCCGCGCCGTACTGGTTGGGCAGGTCGATCGACCACGACGACGGCCGCGGCGAGCCGTCACCCCGGTTCGCGCCCAGCGGCACCCGGCTCATCGCCTCGACCCCGCACGCGACGCCCACCTCGATCGCGTCCGCAGCGATCAGGCCCGCGACCAGGTGGGTCGCCTGCTGCGCCGAGCCGCACTGGGCGTCGATCGTGGTCGCGCCGGCCGTCTCCGGCAGGCCCGCGTGCAGCCACGCCGTGCGCGTGACGTTGCCGGACTGCTCGCCGGCTTGCGTGACGCAGCCGCCGATCAGCTGCTCGACCAGGGCCGGGTCGATCCCGGCGCGGTCGAGCAGGGCCAGCTGCGCGGCGCCCAGCAGCTCGGCCGCGTGCAGGCCGGCCAGCAGCCCGCCGCGCTTGCCGATCGGGGTCCGCACGGCTTCGACGATGACCGGCACGCCCATGTCGTCCCTTTCGTCGGGTAACGCTGTCCAGTAACTCAAAAACTAGAACAAGTTATCGTTCTGTGCAAGCGGCCGCAGGGTCGGCGTGATCTTGATCTTTGTCGAGTGAGCGGTCGCTCACCTGGCCTCATCGGTCAAGTTAACGGGTTTCACTGAACGGTCTTCCGCTAGTTAACACCGTATGCTCTAATCGCCGTTAGAACGTGTTTCAAAGGCGAACCGTGGGAGGCAACGTGGCCGCTCCGCTCATCCCCGCCGGTTTCGACTTCACGGACCCGGACCTCTACGCCGAACGGCTGCCCCTGGCCGAATTCGCCGAACTCAGGCGGACGGCGCCCGTGTGGTGGAACCCCCAGAAGACCAACACCGCAGGCTTCGGCGACGACGGCTACTGGGTCGTCTCGCGCCACGAAGACGTGAAGGAGGTCTCGCGCGACAGCACGCTCTACTCGTCCAGCGAGAAGACCGCGATCATCCGCTTCGACGAGAGCATGACCGAGGACCGCCTCAACGCGAACCGCCTGGTCCTGCTCAACATGGACGCCCCGCAGCACACGAAGCTGCGGAAGATCGTCTCGAAGGGCTTCACCCCGCGTTCCATCGCGAAACTCGAGGACACCCTGCGCGACCGCGCGGAGCGGATCGTCCACGAGGCGCGCAAGAAGGGGACCGGCGACTTCGTCACCGACGTCGCGTGCGAGCTTCCCCTGCAGGCCATCGCCGAGCTGATCGGCATCCCCCAGGAAGACCGGCTCAAGATCTTCGACTGGTCGAACCAGATGGTCGCCTACGACGACCCGGAGTACGAGGTCGAGCCGCTGGAGGCGTCCGCGCAGCTCATCGGCTACGCCTGGAACATGGCCGAGGACCGGCGCAAGTGCCCGATGGACGACATCGTCACGAAGCTGATCCAGGCCGACGTCGACGGCGAAGCGCTCGGCTCCGACGAGTTCGGCTTCTTCGTCATCCTGCTCGCCGTCGCCGGCAACGAGACCACGCGCAACGCCATCACCCACGGCATGAAAGCGTTCCTCGACCACCCGGACCAGTGGGAGCTGTTCAAGGAGCAGCGGCCGAAGACGGCGCCGGACGAGATCGTCCGCTGGGCCACCCCGGTGGTCGCGTTCCAGCGCACCGCCACCCGCGACACCGAGCTGGGCGGCGCGCACATCCGCAAGGGCGACCGCGTCGGCATGTTCTACAGCTCCGCCAACTTCGACCACGAGGTCTTCGACGACCCGGAGAAGTTCGACATCCTCCGCGAAGACAACCCGCACGTCGGCTTCGGCGGCACCGGTTCGCACTACTGCATCGGCGCCAACCTGGCCCGGCTGGAGATCGACCTGATCTTCAACGCGATCGCGGACGTGATGCCGGGCATCACCGAGGCCGAGCCCCCGGTGCGGTTGCGGTCGAGCTGGCTCAACGGGATCAAGCACTACCCGGTGCGGTACGCCTGAGGAACTCGAGGACGCGCCGCAAGGTGAGCGCGGCCGCGCGCTCGTCGTGGTCGGGCCCGTCCGCGTCGGTGTAGAAGTGGCCGATGCCGGGGTAGCGGAACACCTCGGCATCGGCGCCCGACCGGGTCGCGGCGGTGGACCACGCCGCGACCTGCGCCGGCGGCGCGATCGGGTCGGGGTCGGCGACGTGCACCTGCACCGGCAGTCCGGTGCTGGTCCCGGCGGGCAGATTCCCCAAGGCGTGCAGCAGCAGGACGCCGGCGGTGCCGGGCCGGTGCGGCAGCACGGTCTCGACGACACCCGCCCCCATCGACACCCCGACGAGCACGGTCTCCGCGGGCAGGTCGCGGACGGCGTCGCGGGCTCGCCGGGTGATGGTCTCCCAGCCGACGGCGTCCTTCAGCGCGAAGCCCTCCTCGAGGGTCGACGCCGTGCGGCCGTCGTAGAGGTCCGGCGTGACGACGCGGTGCCCGGCCTCCCGCAGGCGGCCGGCGAGACCGAGTTCGACGGGCCGCAGCCCCAGGACGGAGTGGAACAGCGCGATGTCGGCCACCCGGCGATTCTGCCAAAGGGTGACATCATGAGGTGATGGCCCCGCGAGCGACCGTCGACGTCGAGTTCTCCGTCCGCGTCACCGAACCCGGGCCCGCGGCGGTCTCGGTCGCCGCGGCGCACGCGGACACCGAGGAGCTCAAGGTCTCCTGGCACGGCGAAAGCGAGCTCGTCGAGTTCGAGCACGGGACCCGCGCCGAGGTCTTCGACTTGCCCGCCGGCGAGCACCGCGTCACCTACCACGCCGAACGCGCGCTGGCCGAGCCCGAACCCGAGCCGGTCACGCGCGCCGACGCCGCCGTCTTCACGCGGCCGAGCCGGTACTGCCCGTCCGACCGGGTCGCCGGGCTGGTGCCGCCGGAGCTCTACTCCATGAAGGGCGACCGGAAGAAAGTCGACGCCATCGTCCGGCACGTCCACGAGCGACTGTCCTATGTGGTCGGATCCAGCCGCGGAACCGACGACGCGATCGACACGCTCCTCGCGGGGGAGGGCGTCTGCCGCGACTTCGCGCACGTCTGCATCACGCTGTGCCGGTCCCTCGACATCCCCGCGCGCTACGTCGGCGTCTACGCGCCCGGACTGGCCCCGATGGACTTCCACGCCGTGTTCGAGGCCGCCGTCGACGGCCACTGGTACGTCTTCGACGCCACCCGCCTGGCGCCGCGCCAGACCATGCTGCGCATCTCCACCGGCCGCGACGCCGCGGACACCTCGTTCCTGGCCACCCTCGGCTGCGAGCTCGACTTCCTGGGCAGCACGGTGTTCGCGACGACGGACGCCGCCCTGCCGGTGGACGACGGCACGGAGCTGGTCGTCCTGGGCTGATGCCGATCGGATGGTCCGACCGCGTGTTGTCTGCGCTAAGAGGCCGTCCGCTGGGTAGACAGTGTCCGTGAAGAGTTCCCCCAAGGTCCCGACCCCCTGGGCGCGGGCCCGTGCCCGGTACCGGTGGCTGGACCACATCGCCCGCGCGACCAACCGCTACATCGACCGCGGCGGCTACCACTACGTCGCCTCGATCACCTACTTCAGCCTGCTGTCGCTGGTGCCGCTGCTGATGGTCGCGTCGTCGGTCGCCGGGTTCGTGCTGGCCAGCCAGCCGCACCTGCTCGACACGATGGTCCGCGCGATCGTGTCCACGCTGCCCGGCGGGCTCGGCGACAAGGCCACCGACCTGCTCACCGGCTTCGTCGACCAGCGGACGAGCGTCGGGGCGGTCGGCCTGGTCATCGGCCTCTACTCGGGCTGGAACTGGATGAACGCCCTGCGGGACTCGCTGACCGCCTTGTGGGGGCAGAACCGGTCCGACCAGCCGCTGCTGCGGCTCATCGCCGTCGACCTGCTCGCGCTGCTCGGCCTGAGCGCGGCGCTGCTGGTGTCGTTCACGATCACCATCTCCGGCACCGCGCTCGGCAGCTACCTGCTGCGGCTGGCCGGCCTGGACGACACGAGCTGGGGGCACCAGCTCGTCTCGGCGTCCTCGGTGCCGCTCTCGCTGGCCGCGGACTGGCTGGTGTTCCTGTGGGTGCTCACGCGGCTGCCGCGGCAGAAGGTGGGCGTGCGCAGCGCGATGCGCGGCGCGATCGCCCTGGCCATCGGGTTCGAGGCGCTCAAGCTGGCCGGCGGCATCTACCTCCGGCTGATCGGCGACTCGCCGACCGGCATCGCGTTCGGCTCGGTCATCGGCCTGATCTTCTTCATCTCGCTGATCGCGCGGATGCTCGTCTACGTCACGGCGTGGACGGCGACCGGCTCCGACGCGCCGCCGAAGCCGATCCAGCCGCCGGCCCCGGTCGTGCTCGAGCCGGTGATCGTGGTGGACCCGCCGGTCGCGGTGCCGGCCACCGTCGGCGTCGTGACCGGGGTGATCGGCACGCTGCTCGCGCTCAAGTGGCGACGTTCGCGAGGCTGAAGAGCCGCATCAGCTGGTGGTCGATCAGCGCGATGGCCGCCTCGGGCGTGCGCTGGCCCAGGACGATGCTGGTCTGCAGGCCGTCGACGCTCGACAGGAGCAGCTCGGCCTCCGGTACCAGTTCGAGGTCCGGCGCCACCTCACCGCGGTCGCGGCCCCACGCCAGCAGGTCCGCGGTCAGCCGTTCCAGCTCGGGCGGCGCGGCGCTGAACGCCGACGCGAGGCCGGGGTCCGAAAGGGACCGGACGAAGTAGGCGAGGTGCACGAGGTAGCGCGTGCGGCGCCCGTCGTCGACCGGCAGCATCCCGACGAGCATGGTGCGCAGCACTTCGCGCGGGGTCGCGCCCTCCTCCGGGTCGATGCCCTCGCGGACGCCCTCCCCGGTGTCGGCGTTGAGGATTTCGAGCGCGCCGAGCAGCAGGTCGTCGCGCGTGCCGAAGTAGTACTGGACGAGCCGCAGCGAAACCCCGGCTTCGGCCGCGACCTTGCGCAGGGACACGTCTTCGAGCCCGCGCGCGCTCGCGATCCGCCAGACGGCTTCGGCGATCTGGCGGCGGCGTTGCTCGTGGTCAGCGAGTATCGGCATGGTGGGTCGAGCGTATCAACGCGGCTTGCCGGCGCCGACGACCCACATCGAGAAGTACTGCGACCCGCCGCCGTAGGCGTGTCCGACCGCGATGCGGGCGCCGTCGACCTGGTAGTCCCCGGCCCGGCCCATGACCTGCTTCGCGGCTTCGGAGAAGCGAAGCATGCCGGACGCGCCGATCGGGTTGGACGAGAGCACCCCGCCGGACGGGTTCACCGGCAGCCGCCCGCCGATCGCCGTCTCGCCGGCCTCGGTGACCTTCCAGCCTTCACCTTCGGGCGCGAACCCGAGGTTCTCCAGCCACATCGGCTCGAACCACGAGAACGGCACGTAGATTTCGGCGACGTCCACTTCGGACATCGGGTCCTTGATCCCGGCTTCGGCCCAGAGGGCGGCGGCGGCGTCCCGGCCGGCTTGGGGGTTGACCTGGTCGCGGCCGGCGAACGTCGTCGGCTCGGTGCGCATCGCCGTCGCGTGGATCCACGCGGCGCCGCCTTCGACGGCGTCCCCGGCGGCCTCGTCGCCGAGCACCATCGCGCACGCGCCGTCGGACGACGGGCACGTCTCGTCGTAGCGGATCGGGTCCCACAGCATCTGCGACGCCTGCACCGACTCGACGGTGATGTCGGCCTGCTGCAGGTGGGCGTACGGGTTCAGGGCGCCGTTGCGCCGGTCCTTCGCGGCGACGATCGCCCCGATGTGATCGGGCGCGCCGGAGCGGCGGATGTAGGAGCGTACGTGCGGGGCGAAGTAGCCGCCCGCGCCGGCGCCGACCGGCATCTGGAACGGCGGCAGGATCGACAGGCCCCACATCGCGTTCGATTCGGACTGCTTCTCGTACGCCACCGTGAGCACCCGGCGGTGCACGCCGGACTGGACGAGCGAGGCCGCGACCAGGGCCGTCGACCCGCCGACCGAACCGGCGGTGTGCACGCGCAGCAACGGTTTCCCGGTCGCGCCGAGGGAGTCGGCGAGGAAGAGCTCGGGCATCATCACGCCCTCGAACAGGTCCGGCGCCTTGCCGAGCACGACGGCGTCGATGTCCGCCCACCCGACCTGGGCGTCGTCCATCGCGCGGTCGATCGCTTCGCGGAGCAGGCCCGGCATCGAGACGTCCTGCCGCTTGGCGCGGTGGTGCGTCTGGCCGGTGCCGAGCACGGCGGTGAGCTGCTTGGTCATCGGGCCTCCAGCACGGTCACCAGGTTCTGTTGCAGGGCCGGGCCGCTCGTCGCGTGCGCCACGGCCTTGCGGGATTCGCCGCTGTGGATCCGGGTCGCCGCCTCGCCGATGCGGGCGAGGCCGGCGGAGAACATCGGGTTGGCGGCCAGCGCCCCGCCCGACGGGTTGATCTTCGCGGTGTCGTCGAGCTTCAGGGCCGTCCGCAGGATCAGCTCCTGGTGCGTGAACGGCGCGTGCAGCTCGGCGAGGTCGACGCCGTCGAGGTCCAGGGCCTGGGCCGCGGATTCGGTGGACGGTGAGCGCGTCAGGTCGCGGGCGCCGAGGACGGGGGAGTCGACGCGGTGCTCGATGCCCTGGATCACCGCCGGGTGCTCCACGATGTCCTTCGCGCGTTCCACAGTGGACAGGACGATCACGGCCGCGCCGTCGGTGATCGGCGCGATGTCGTGCCGGCGCAATGGATCCGCGAGGTAGGGCGTGTCGAGGAGTTCGCTGACGTCCTTGCCGGTGCCCCGGGCGGCGACCTCGGCGAGGTCCTTTTCGGACCAGAGCCCGGCCTCCAGGCCCAGCCGCGCCTGGATCCCGGCGATCGAGACCGAGTCCGGCCACAGGGGAGTGACGACGTACGGATCGAGCTGCAGGGCGAGCACCCGGCGCAGCTGTCCGGCGCTGGACTTGCCGAAGCCGTAGACGAGCGCGGTCTCGACCTCGCCCATCTTGATCTTCAGCCACGCTTCGTAGAGCGCCCAGGCGGCGTCCATCTCGACGTGCGACTCGTGGATCGGCGGGAACGCGCCGATCGCGTCGACGGCGGCGATGAACGAGAAGGCGCGCCCGGCCAGGTAGTCCGACGAGCCGGAGCACCAGAAGCCGATGTCCTTTTTGGACAGGCCGGTCTTTTCGAAGACCTCGGCGAAGATCGGGACGAGCATCTCCACGCCGTTGGTGGTGCCGTCGGTTTCCCGGACGTTGGGGGCCTTCGCGAAGCCCGCGATCGCGACGTCTGGCATCAGGACCTCACAGGTGGTGGGCGAAGGTTTCGTAGGCCGCGTCCGGCTCGCCGGTCGGCTCGAAGTGGCTGATGTTCTCCAGCGACGTCCACCACTCCTCGCGGGGTTTCCACGCGGCGCGCACGCGCATGCCCATCTTGACGTCCTGGGCGTCACAGCCGAGAACGAGGTGGAGGAAGGCGATGTCGGCGCCGTCGAGCAGGATGTACGCGGCGACGTACGGCGGCTTGAGCCGCTGGCCGAGGAACGGGACGTTGACGATGCAGAACGTCGTCACGATGCCGGTGTCGGGCAGTTCGACCTCGTCGGTGGTCGGCACGCCGTCGGTCGGGCAGGCGCCGCGCGGCGGGATGTAGACCTTCTCGCAGGCGGGGCAGCGCTGGCCGATGAGCTTTCCCTCGGCGAGCCCGCGCAGGTAGCGGCTCTCCTCAGGGGACGCGGAGTGCTGGTACTTGAGGTGCACGGGCGTGATGATCACGCTGACCGGGGCGCCTTCCGCGCGCTCGGCGACCGGGGGAGCGGGCTCGGTCGGCGTGGTGTCCTCGGCGTCGAGGGGGAGGAAGTAGGCGATGTCGCGGATGTGCCCGACCGTCTCCTCAGCCCACCTGACCCGGACCCGCTGTCCACTGTGGATCTTCTCGGGCGCGCCGGCGTCGACGGCGTGGAGCATGGCGGAGTCGGCGCCGTCGAGCTTGACGAGCGCCCAGGCGAAGGGCCGGCTCAGCGGCTGCCCGTCGAGCGGCTCGGCGCACCAGGACCAGGAGACGACGGTGCCCTCTTCGGCCACCGGGACGAACTCGCTGAGCTGTTCGGCGGTGACGGGGTCGTACTCGACCGGCGGAACGTGCACGCGGCCGTCACTGCCCCGGATGCCTTCGATGCGGTGCTCCCGCAGCGCGTTCACGAACCGGCCGAGGACGGGCCCGGTGGAGCGCGTGTAGTCGAAGCCGACGTTGAGCGGTGCCGCCAGTGGTGTCTCGGTCACGTCCATGAGTGAAACACGTTCTCGTTCTGGCGGCAAGCTGCAGCACTCGGCCCGTGGAACACGTTCTAGATAACCGGTGCGCAAAGGGGCATCACGCGTGCTTGGGCGGGCATCACGCGTGATCGAGGGGGCATCGCGCCGATGCCCCGCCAATCACACGCGATGCCCCTCCAGTCACGCGTGATGCCCCGCTGATCACGGTGATCAAGGACCGAACTCGCGTGATTGGATTCCGAACTCGCGTGATTGGATTCCGAACTCGCGTGATTGGGGCCGGAACTCGCCGGTTCCGGCCCCAATCACGCGAGTTACGTCTCTGATCACGCGAGATCCGGCTTCGATCACGGGTCAGCGGCCGCGGAACTCCGGCTTCCGTTTTTCGCTGAAGGCCCGCGGGCCTTCCTTGGCGTCCTCCGACGCGAAGACCTCGATCCCGTACTGCGAGTCGAGCTTGAAGGCCTCCTCCTCGTGGAGCCCTTCGGTGTCCCGGATCGTCCGCAGGATCGCGCGGACCGCGACCGGGCCGTTCCGGTTCACCAGTTCGGCCAGTTCGAGTGCCTTCGTCATGGCCTGGCCGTCCGGGACCACGTGGCCGATCAAGCCGATGGCCAGCGCTTCGTCCGCGCTAAGGTGGCGGCCGGTGAGCAGGATGTCCGCGGCGAGGGTGTACGGGATCTGGCGCGGCAGCCGTACCGCCGACCCGCCCATCGGGAACAGTCCCCACCGCGCCTCGGACACCCCGAACCGAGCAGAAGAACCCGCGACCCGGATGTCCGTCCCCTGGAGGATCTCCGTCCCGCCCGCGATCGCCGGCCCCTCGACCGCCGCGATCAGCGGCTTCGTCAGGCGACGGCCCTTCAGGAGGCCCGGGATGTGCGCGGGGTCGAACTTGCCCGCGTCGAACGCCGCCGCCGGGGAGTTCTTCGACATCGACTTCAGGTCCGCGCCCGCGCAGAACGCGCCGCCCGCGCCGGTCAGGATGCAGCTGCGGATCGAGTCGTCCGCGTCGACCCGGTCCCAGGCGTCGACCATGATCGACATCATCTCGCCGGTGATCGCGTTGCGCGCCTCGGGCCGGTTCATCGTGACGACGAGGGTCTGGCCCTCCTGTGAGACCAGCGCGTGCGGTTCACCCACGGAAACCTCCTGAAGGAGCAGTGCCATTGCCCAGAACGATAACATGTTCTACTTTGAGGGCGTGGCACTCAACATCGCGGATCTTCTGGAGCACGCCGTCGACGCCGTGCCGGAGCGCGTCGCGGTCGTGTGCGGCGACCGGCGGGTCACCTTCGCCGAACTGGAGGCGCGGGCCAACCGGCTCGCCCATCACCTCGCCGCGCACGGCGTGGGACGCGGATCCCACATCGGGGTCTACTCCCGCAACTCGATCGAGGCCCTCGAGGCGATGATCGCCGCGTACAAGCTGCGGGCGATCGCCGTCAACGTCAACTACCGCTACGTGCACGGCGAGCTCGTCTACCTCTTCGACGACGCGGATCTCGTCGCCCTCGTGCACGAACGCAGCTACTCCGACAAAGTCGGGGCCGTCCTGCCCGAGACGCCGAAACTGAAACACGTTGTCGTGATCGACGACGGCAGCGACGGCGACTACTCGAGCTACGGCGGCGTCGACTACGAAGCCGCACTCGCGGAGCAAAGCCCCGAGCGCGACTTCGACGAGCGCAGCAACGACGACCTCTACATCCTCTACACCGGCGGCACCACCGGCTACCCGAAGGGCGTCCTCTGGCGCCACGAGGACATCTGGCGCGCGCTCGGCGGCGGCATCAACTTCGTCACCGGCGAGTACGTTCCGGACGAGTGGACGCTCGCCGAGCAGGGCAAGGCCGGGAGCCTGACCCGGCTGCCCGCGGCGCCGCTGATCCACGGCGCCGCGCAGTGGGCCGCTTTCGGGGCGCTGTTCACCGGCAGCCCCGTGGTGTTCGTGCCCCGCTTCGACGCCCACGAGATCTGGAAGGCCGTGCAGGAGCACAAGGTCCAGGTCCTCACGATCGTCGGCGACGCGATGGCGCGGCCGCTGATCGAGGCGTTCCGCGAGGGCGATTACGACGCTTCGTCGGTCGTCGCGGTGTCGAGCCACGCCGCACTGTTCTCACAGTCGGTGAAGCAGGAGTTCGTCGAGCTCGTGCCGAACGCCGTGATCACCGACGCGATCGGCTCGTCGGAAAGCGGGTTCACCGGGATCGGCATGGTGGCCAAGGGTTCCGACCACAGCGCCGGCCCGCGGGTGAACTTCGGCCAGGACGCCATCCTGCTCGACGACGACGGCAACCTCGTCGAAAAGAAGCCCGGCGCGGTCGGGCTGATCGGCCGCCGCGGGCACGTCCCGCTCGGCTACTACGGCGATCCCGAGAAGAGCAAGAAGATCTTCGTCGACGTCGACGGCGTCCGGTACGTCGTCCCGGGCGACTACGCGCGCTACGAGGAGGACGGCACGGTCACCCTGCTCGGCCGCGGCTCCCAGTGCGTCAACACCGGCGGCGAGAAGGTCTACCCGGAAGAGGTCGAGGGCGCGCTCAAGTCGCACCCGGACGTCTTCGACGCGCTCGTCATCGGGATCCCGGACGAGCGGACCGGCCAGCGCGTCGCCGCCGTCGTCCAGCTCCGCGAGGGTGCCGAGGCCGACCTCGCGGGGATCGAACAGCACGTCCGGGGCGAGATCGCCGGGTACAAGGTGCCGCGCACCGTCTGGCTGGCCGAGGAGATCGGCCGCTCGCCCAGCGGCAAGCCGGACTACCCGTGGGCCCAGCGCTACGCCGCCGACCACGAACCGGCCGCGGCCCAGCCCGTCTGAGGAGGACACCAGAGTGCGGACATCGCTGTGCGACCGGCTCGGCATCGACCTGCCGATCATCGGGTTCACGCCTTCGGAGCACGTCGCCGCGGCGCTCAGCCGCGCCGGCGGGCTCGGCGTGCTCGGCTGCGTCCGATTCAACGACGCCGCCGAGCTCGACCGGGTGCTCACCTGGATGGACGAGAACACCGGCGGGAAGCCCTACGGCGTCGACATCGTGATGCCGGCGAAGATCCCGGCCGAGGGCACCCAGGTCGACCTGGCGAAGCACATCCCGGAGGGCCACCGCGCGTTCGTCGACCGGGTGCTCCGTGACCTCTCGGTGCCGCCGCTGCCGGACGACACCGACGAACGCGCGGGCGTGCTCGGCTGGCTGCACTCGGTCGCCCGCTCGCACGTCGAGGTCGCGCTCAACCACCCGATCAAGCTGATCGCCAACGCCCTCGGCTCACCGCCGGCGGACGTCATCGGCCAGTGTCACGATCGCGGTGTGCCGGTGGCGGCGCTCGCCGGGAAGGCCGAGCACGCGATCCGGCACGTCGAAAACGGCGTCGACCTCGTCGTCGCGCAGGGCTACGAAGCCGGTGGGCACACGGGCGAGATCGCGTCCATGGTGCTGGTGCCGGAGATCGTCGACGCCGTCGACGTCCCGGTGCTCGCCGCGGGCGGGATCGGGTCCGGGCGGCAGGTGGCCGCGGCGCTCGCACTCGGCGCGTCCGGCGTCTGGATGGGCTCGATGTGGCTCGCCACCGAGGAGTACCTGCAGACCATGGGCGAGTCCGTGGCGATGCAGCAGGCGCTCGTCGCCGCGAAGTCGTCCGACACCGTCCGGACGCGGATCTACACCGGCAAGCCCGCGCGGCTGCTCAAGACGCGCTGGACCGAGGCGTGGGCCGCGGCGGACGCGCCCGAGCCGCTGCCGATGCCGCTGCAGAACCTGCTGGTTTCCCACGCCCACAACCGGATCCACGCGGCGAACGACCCGAGCGTGGTGTCGATGCCGGTCGGCCAGATCGTCGGCCGGATGAACGCGGTCCGCCCGGTCGCCGACGTCGTCGCCGACCTGGTGGCCGGCTACGAAGAGGCACTGTCCCGTTTGGACAAGACCCGCTGAAGGGGGCCCGCCGCGGCGGGCCCCCTCTTCGCGGAAGCGGTTACAGACCGGCGGCGGCCGCGGCGATCTTCGACGCGAACGTGCTCACCTCGGTGTAGACGCCGGGGGCGTGCGGCCGCGCGCAGCCGTCACCCCAGGACACGATGCCGACCTGGATCCAGGCGTTGGCGTTGTCCCGGCGGAACATCGGGCCGCCGGAGTCGCCCTGGCAGGTGTCGACCCCGCCCGCGGTCAGGTTGCCGGCGCAGATCTCGGCGCTCGGGATGAGGTCGGGGTAGCTACCGCCCTGGGCGGCGCAGGTGCTGTCGGCCACGAACGGGACGGTCGCCTTCAGCAGGTACCGCTGCTGGGCGCCGCCTTCGCGGGCCGCGCCCCAGCCGGCCACGGTGAACGTGCCGGTGTTGTAGGTGGACGTCGTCGCGATCGGCAGCGTCGAGAGGCCGGTGACCGGGCTCGCGAGCTTGATCAGCGCCCAGTCGCCGCCGGTCGAGGTGCCGTAGGTGGGGGACTGGTAGACGTAGGTCGACTTGATCTTCTTGGCGCTCGTGCTGTTCAGGTCGACCACGCCGACGGTCGCCGTGATCGAGGTGTTGGCGCCGGTCCGGCTGACGCAGTGGGCGGCGGTCAGCACGATCTGGTTGGTGTAGAGCGCGCCGCCGCAGCCCATCGACAGCCGGACCATGAACGGGAACTCGCCCTGGGCGGCCCGGGTCCCGCCGACGACGTCGGTGGACGGCGGCTGGGCCGCGATCGCGGGGGTGGCGAACGACGCGGCCGCGGCGACCGCGGCCACCGCGGTGGTGACGTTTCTGAGCAGGGTGAACCAGCGCTTGGGAACCAAGGGGATCAGTCCTTCCAGTGTCCACAGTGGAAGCCGTTGCCGACAGCGGCACCATGACTACACCAGGTGCTCACATACCCGGACAACCAACTTTCTTCGGATGTTTCGGGCGGTTGGGTGATTTCTCACCGGCGGATCCGACGAAGGCCGTAGGCCAAGACGCCCAGCAGCAGCGCCGCGCAGCCGGCCAGCACCGACGGCAGGGGCAGGCTGAAGGCCAGCACCACGCACCCGGCCAGCCCCAGGACGGCCCGCACCTTCCCCTTGAGCGTGAGCGCGGCGGCGTTGGCGACCGCGTAGTACGTCAGGACCGCGAAGGACGAGAAGCCGATCGCGTCGCGCAGGTCGATCGACGCGGCGAGCACGGCGACCACGAGCCCGACGGCGAGTTCGGCCCGGTGCGGCACGTCGTGGCGCGGGTGCACGGCGGCGAGGAAGCGGGGGAGGTGGCCGTCGCGGCTCATCGCCAGCGTCGTGCGCGAGACGCCGAGGATGAGCGCGAGCAGCGAGCCGAGCGCCGCCAGCGCCGCGCCGACGCGGACCACCGGGGCGAGCCACCCCGGGACGGCGGCGGCGATCGGGTCGGGGCTCGCGGCGAGCGCGGCCGGGCCGAGCCGGACGAGCAGCAGCACCGCGAGCGCCGCGTAGACGACGAGGGTGAGCCCGAGGGCCAGCGGGATGGCGCGGGGGATGGTCCGGGCCGGGTCGCGGACCTCCTCGCCGAGCGTCGCGAGCCGCGCGTACCCGGCGAAGGCGAAGAACAGCAGCCCGGCCGCCTCGAGGACGCCGTCCGCGCCCGGCCAGGCGACGAGCGGACCGCCCGCGGCCGGCCCGGTTGCCATCGTGACGGCCGCGGCGGTGAGCACGAGCAGGGTGCACGACACGATCACCCGGGTCGCGAGCGCGGACCGGTGGACGCCGAAGTAGTTGACCGCGGTGAGCGCCGCGACGACCGCGACGGCGAACAAGCTCCGCCACGGCTGTCCGAGACCGGGCGCCGCGTAGGCGACGACGGTCAGCGTCATCGCGGCGCAGCTGGCCGTCTTCCCCGTGATGAATCCCCAGCCGGCCAGGTAGCCCCAGAATTCACCGAGCCTTTCCCGGCCGTAAACGTAAGTTCCCCCCGATTGCGGGTAAATCGCCGCCAATCGCGCGGAAGACGTCGCATTGCAGTACGCGACCGCCGCCGCGAGGACCAATGCGAGCAGCAGCCCGGCGCCCGCGGCCCGTGCCGCCGGGGCGAACGCGGCGAACACGCCCGCGCCGATCATCGAGCCCAGGCCCAGGAAAACGGCGTCGGCCAGGCCGAGACGCCGGGCCAGCGGTGTCGAGCGCATCCGGGTGATCCTCCGTGTGACAGCCGTGTTACGCGCCACAGCGAACCACGGCGCACCGGGAAACGAATAGGGTCGATTCCGTGACTGCCCCTTCGCGCTATTCCCGCTTGTCCGCCGACGGTCCCGTTCTCGACGGGATTCCCGAGCACGGCCGTGTCCCGCGTTACTACGCGGTCAAGGTCGAACTGCTGGCGGTGATCGCGGAACTCGGCGAAGGATCGGTGCTGCCCACGGAACGGGAACTGTGCGAGCGTTTCGAAGTGTCGAGGGCGACCGTACGGCAGGCGGTGAGCGAGCTGGTGCTCGAGGGCAGGCTCAGCCGGCGGCAGGGGAGCGGCACGTTCGTCGCCGGCCCGAAGCTGGTGCAGCCGCTGGCCCTGGGGAGCTACACCGACGGGCTGCGGCGGCAGGGCATCCGGCCGGGCCGCACGGTGATCACGCTGGAGCGGCGCCTGGCCGGCAGCGCGCTGGCCGCCGACCTGCAGGTCACGTCGGACGCCGAGGTGATCCACCTCGAGCGGGTGCTGCTCGCCGACGAGGAGCGCGTCGGCCTGGAGTCGACATATCTCCTCGCCGAGCGGTTCCCGACGCTGCTGGAGGTGTTCGACCCCGGGCAGTCGCTGCACGCGTGCCTGCGAGAGCAGCTCGGCGTGGTGTTCGACGGCGCCGAGGAGCGCGTCGAGACGGTGCTGGCCACCCCGCGCGAAGCCCTGCTCGTCGGCACCAACCCGGCCCTGCCGATGCTGCTCGTGCACCGCATTTCGTGGGGTCCGGACGGCGCGCCGTTCGAGCGGGTGCGGTCGTTGTACCGAGGCGACCGGCTCAGCTTCATGACCCGCCTCGGCCGCGCCTGACTGTCACGTTCTTCGCGGCGTCCTCGTTCCTCCCGCGGCAATCGAACGGGAGGACGTCATGAACATCGCTCTGTGGGTCGGTCAGGTGCTGCTGGCCGCGATCTTCGCCCTGTCGGGTGCGCTCAAGTCGACTATGTCGCGGCAGCGGATGCTCGAAACCGGCCAGACGGGGGCGGCGGCGTACCCGCTGCCGGTGGTGCGGTTCACCGCGATCTGCGAGCTGTTCGCGGTGGTGGGGCTGATCCTGCCGGTGCTGCTGGGGGTGGCGCCGGTGCTGACGGGCTGGGCGGCGGCCGGGCTGGCGGTGGTGATGGTGGGCGCGATGGCGATGCACGGCCGGCTGGCGGTCGTCGGGCCCAAGCCGGCGGAGTGGCGGAACGTCGGGGTCAACGCGCTGATCTTCGCGGTGTGCGTGTTCGTCGCCGCCGGGCGGCTTTGAGGGGACGGGATGCAACCGGATGGGGCCCTGCTCCGTCTGGCAGGTATGCGCACGACGGTGAAACTGCTGGGGACGGGCCTGCTGCTGCTCGCGGCGACGGCCTGTGGGGCCGGTCAGAGCGGCGCGGGGGCTCCGGCCGCGAGTAGTTCAGAGACGTCGGCTTCGCCCTCTTTGTCGCCGGTGTCCAGTTCACCGGCGGCCCCGCCGCCGCCGTCCCAGACGGTCGGCCGCCCGACGCAGGGCATCGCCCCGGGCGACGACGTGATCGCCGAGACCCAGGTCGACGCGCGGGGCGTGCCCGAGGGGTACCCGCGCAGCCTGTTCCGCGCCACGGACGGCCGAACGCTGATCCTCCAGGCCGAGGAAGGCGGCTGCCGCCGCATCTCGGCCCGCGTCGGCGACCAGACGGCGCAGCAGGTGGTGGTGCTGATGACCGTGACGGCCCCGCAGAAGGGCCAGATGTGCCCGGACTACATCAAGGAGACCCGTATCCCGCTGGCGCTGGCGGCGCCGCTCGGGAGCCGGACGGTGGTGCTCCGCCAGGGCTGACCGCCTCAGGGACGCTGGGAGGGCCGCGCCGGGATGCCCGGGGCCGCCCTCCCAGACCATGTCACGACCTCCGGGTGAGCCACCAGGGCCCCACGTTCCGCGACCGGATCGATCTTCCGTGCAACCCCGCACCGCCCCCGTTCCGTCTTCGGGGGCATGAGGTACTTAGCGAAGGCGGCCGGGACAGGCGCGATCCTGCTGATGGCGACGGCGTGCGCCGGCCAGAACGTGCCCATCAGCCAGCCCGCCGCCGGGGGGACCTCCGAGGTTCCCACCGGCAGCGTGTCGACGTCGCCGAGTGAGTCGGTGCTGCCCGCGCCGCCGTCGGCGAACCCGCCGGGCAAACCGCGGCTGACCGTGCCCGAAGGCAGCACTCCGGTGCCGCCGGCCAAGGTCGATACCGCGGCGCTGCCCGCCAATTACCCGCACGAGGTGTGGACGGCCAACGGCGGCACCATCCTCAACATCCGCGCCCAGGAAGGCGGCTGCGGCCACGCGCTCGGCGAGGCGACCGAGCAGGCGGGCGACCACGTCGTCGTCAACCTGAGCGAGACCAAGGCGCAGACCGGCCGGATGTGCACGATGGACATCCGGTTCCCGGTGATCTCGGTCGCCCTGGCCTCGCCGCTCGACCAGCGCACGGTCGTGCTGAAGACCACGCCGCCGAAGTGATCACCCTGGCCTAGGCTCGGGTGATGGGAAGCCGCCAGGTCTCACGCACCGCGATCGTCGCCACGACCCCGGAGAAGATCTTCGGGCTCCTGGCCGATCCGGCCCAGCACCCGCTCATCGACGGATCCGGCACGGTCCGGGCCGCCCAGTCCGGCGGTCCGGACCGGCTCGCGCTCGGCGCGAAGTTCGGCATGGACATGAAGATGGGCGCGTCGTACAAGATCCTCAACACCGTCGTCGAGTTCGAAGAGGGCCGGCTCATCGCCTGGCGCCACTTCAACGGGCACCGCTGGCGCTGGCGCCTCGAACCCGTCGACGGCGGCCGCACCGAGGTCACCGAGACGTTCGACTGGTCGACGGCGAAGTTCCCGCTGGCCATCAGCCTCAGCCCGTTCCCGCGCAAGAACGCCGAGGGCATCGAGAAGACCCTCGCGCGGCTCGAGGAGCTGTTCCCGGCCTGACGAAGGCCTCACCCCAATTAGTTGTACAGTGCTTAATATTGTCCGTGCAACTAGTTTGGGAGTGCGGTGCCGCAGCCGGTGCGACGGCGGGTGGTCCTGGCCACCTGCTGCCTGAGCCTGTTCATCGTCGGGCTCGACAACACGATCGTGAACCTCGCGCTGCCGTCGATCCGCCACGAGCTGGGCGCGTCGGTCTCCGGTCTGCAGTGGACGATCGACGCGTACACGCTCGTGCTGGCCAGCCTGCTGATGTTGTCCGGCTCGACCGCGGACCGGGTCGGCCGGCGCCGGACGTTCCAGACCGGGCTCGCGCTCTTCAGCCTCGGCTCGCTGCTGTGCGGGATCGCGCCGAACATCGGTCTGCTGGTCGCCTTCCGCGCGCTGCAGGCGATCGGCGGCTCGATGCTCAACCCGGTCGCGCTGTCCATCGTCGCCAACGTCTTCACCGAGCCCCGCGACCGGGTCCGCGCGATCGGCGTCTGGGCGGCGGTGAACGGGCTGAGCCTGGCCGTGGGCCCGGTGGTCGGCGGCGTGCTCGTCGGCTGGGCCGGCTGGCGCTCGATCTTCTGGATCAACGTCCCGGTCGGCATCGCCGCGATCGTGCTGACGGCGCTGTTCGTCCCGGAGTCCCGCGCCCCGCGCCCGCGCCGCCTCGACCCGGTGGGGCAGCTGCTGGTGATCGTCGTGCTGGCGTCGGTGACGTACGGGATCATCGAAGGCCGTGGTTCGGGCGCGCTGATGGTGGGCTGCTTCGCGGTCGGCGCGGTGGCGCTGGCGGTGCTGCTGCCGTACGAGCGACGACGCCGGGATCCCTTGCTGGAGCTGAGGTTCTTCCGCAGCGTGCCGTTCTCGGGCGCGACGCTCACGGCGGTCACCGGGTTCGCGGCGCTGTCGGGATTCCTGTTCCTCAACACGTTGTACCTGCAGGAGGCGCGCGGGTTTTCGGCGCTGCACGCGGGTTTGCTGACGTTGCCGATGGCGGCGCTGACGGTCGTGGGCGCGCCGTTGTCGGGCCGGATGGTGAACGCCCGCGGGCCGCGGCTGCCGCTCCTGGTGGCCGGGGCGGGGATCGCCGCGTCTGGCGTCGTGCTGTCCGGAATCGGTCCGGAGACGCCGATTTTGCTGGTGGTGGCGGGCTACGTTTGCTTCGGCGTCGGCTACGGCGTGCTCAACGCGCCGATCACGAACGCGGCGGTGTCCGGGATGCCGCGCGAGCAGGCGGGCCTGGCGGCGGCGGTGGCGTCGACGAGCCGCCAGGTGGGGACGGCCCTGGGCGTGGCGGTGGTCGGCGCGGTCGTGGCGGGCAGCGCCGGGACGCCACCGGGAACGGGCCGGGCGGTGTGGGCGATCGTCGCGGGCTGCGGCGTGCTGGTGTTCGCGCTGGGGCTGGTGACGACGGGCCGCTGGGCGCTCGCGACCGCGGCGCGCGTGGGTGGTCCGGACCACGACGACGCCCCGGTTGTCTGACCTCCACGTAATCCCCTGCTGAGCGCCACCTGGTGCGCCGGTGGTCCGGACCACTGTGACCTCTCCGTCTTCGAAGTCGTCGAAAAGACTTCGAAATCTCGTTGAACCGCCGCTGTTACCGAGCCGTATCCATGAGTGAGGTGGCGATCAGAGAGGAGGGGCCCATGCCCCGGTTGAGCAGTGGTCGGCACCGCAAGCAGGCGACCGTCGGTCTGGCCGCGTTGCTGGGTGTTTCCGGCATCACCGCGGCCGCCATCGCGCTGAGCAGTCCTGCGGGCAACGCGGCCGAAGCGCCGAAGGAGAACTGTGGCGGGCTCGACACCGCCCTGCAGAACAACCTGACCTTCATCGCGGGCCAGCGGGCGAACCCGGACGCGCAGTCGGCCGCGCGGATCGCCAACCGGCAGGCGGTGGTCGACCTGATCCAGCAGCGGCGGCAGGTCGCGGGCTGCACGGCGAACGTCGCGGCGGGCAACGGCCAGGCCGCGCAAGCTCCGGCCCAGCAGGCTCCGGCCGCACAGGCCCCGGCGCAGGAGGCGCCCGCGCAGCAGAACCAGAACCAGGCCGGGGCGAACACCGGTGATCAGGGCGCGACCGGCGACGTCGTGTGCGCCGGTTCCACCGTCACGCTCTCGGGCGAGGCCGGCGCACCGGCCGCGTCGAGCAACCAGTTCCCGGCGGGGACGAAGCTGAAGGTGACCAACCTGGACAACTCGAAGTCCACGACGGTCGAGGTGACCTCGGTGTCGGGCAGCTGCACGCTGCTCAACAACGCGGCCTTCGAACAGGTTCGGGAGCCCGGAAAGTTCCTCATCCGGCGCGCGCGGATCGAGCGCGTCGGCTGAGGGAGCAGGGAAGAAAGGGGGCACCGGCGGCGGGCCGGTGTCCCCTTCCCTTGTGTACTAACGGAAACTGATCTGCAGCACCGGGTCGCCGGTGCTGGCGAAGAAGTCGTTTCCCTTGTCGTCGATGACGATGAACGCCGGGAAGTCCTCGACCTCGATCTTCCAGACGGCTTCCATGCCGAGCTCGGCGTACTCGAGGACGTCGACCTTCTTGATGCAGTCCTGCGCGAGCCGCGCGGCCGGGCCGCCGATCGAGCCGAGGTAGAACCCGCCGTGCGCCTGGCACGCGTCGGTGACCTGCTTCGACCGGTTTCCCTTGGCCAGCATGACGAGTGAGCCGCCGGCGGCCTGGAACTGCTCGACGTAGGAGTCCATCCGCCCGGCCGTCGTCGGCCCGAACGAGCCGGACGCGTAGCCCTCCGGCGTCTTCGCGGGGCCGGCGTAGTAGACCGGGTGGTTCTTCAGGTAGCCGGGCATTTCCTCGCCGGCGTCGAGGCGCTCGGCGATCTTCGCGTGCGCGATGTCGCGGGCGACGACCAGCGGCCCGGTGAGCGAAAGCCGCGTCTTGACGGGCAGTTGCGAGAGCTGGGCGCGGATCTCCGCCATCGGCCGGTTGAGGTCGACGCTCACGACGTCGTCGGAGAGGTCCTCTTCGGTGACGTCGGGCAGGAACTGGGCCGGGTCGCGCTCGAGCTGCTCGATGAAGACGCCGTCCGCGGTGATCTTGGCTTTGGCCTGGCGGTCGGCGGAGCAGCTCACGGCGATGCCGACGGGGCAGCTCGCGCCGTGGCGGGGAAGCCGGATGACGCGGACGTCGTGGCAGAAGTACTTGCCGCCGAACTGCGCGCCGATGCCGAACTGCCGGGTCATCTCGAGGACCTGCTGCTCGAGGTCCTGGTCGCGGAAGGCGTGACCCAGCTCGGAACCCTCGGCCGGGAGGTTGTCGAGGTAGCGCGCGGAGGCGAGCTTCGCGACCTTCAGGTTGAACTCGGCGGACATGCCGCCGACGACGATCGCGAGGTGGTAGGGCGGGCAGGCCGCGGTGCCGAGGCTGCGCAGCTTTTCGTCGAGGAAGCGCGCGAGCCGCTTCGGGTTCAGGACGGCTTTCGTTTCCTGGTAGAGGAAAGTCTTGTTGGCGCTGCCGCCGCCCTTGGCCATGAAGAGGAACTCGTAGGCCGGGTCGTCCTGGCCGTCCTTGTGATAAAGCTCGATCTGGGCGGGCAGGTTCGTGCCGGTGTTGCGCTCGTCCCAGAAGTTGACGGGCGCCATCTGCGAATAACGCAGGTTCAGCTGCTGGTAGGCGTCGAAGATGCCCTGCGAGAGCGCACGCTCGTCGTCGCCGCCGGTGAGGACGCCTTCGCCGCGCTTGCCGATGACGATGGCGGTCCCGGTGTCCTGGCACATGGGGAGGACGCCACCGGCGGAGATGGCGGCGTTGCGCAGCAGGTCCATGGCGACGAAGCGGTCGTTGCCGCTGGCCTCGGGGTCGTCGACGATGGCGCGCAGCTGCCGCAGGTGTGACGTGCGCAACAGGTGCTGGATGTCGGTGATGGCGGTGCGCGCGAGGGTGGTCAGCGCGGCGGGGTCGACCTTGAGGAACTTCCGCCCGGCGGCTTCGACGGTCTCGACGCCCTCGTCGGTGACCAGCCGGTACTCGGTGGTGGTGTCCTTGCCGAGGGGGAGGACTTCGGTGTGCTGAAACGTGGTGGTGGACGGCACTGCCAGGCTCCTTTGCCAGCTCCGGGATCGGTCCACCCTACGCAGCGCGGAGGGCCACACCGAAGAGGCATGCGGTCACTGTGGGCCACCCCACGCGCGCCGGGCGGGCAGAGAGCAGCCCTCGCCCTCTCCGGGGGTCCGGCCCCGCTTCCAGCGTATCGGGGGTGTCCGACGGAAAGCCGGAAACGGCGGCTGCCGGGCTGCTTTGTCCACATCACGGCCGGGCTGTGGACAAGGCGGCTTTGCGCGAGCCGACTGGCTGGGTAGGTGAGCCGACTGCCTAGGTGCGCGAGCCGGCTGGCTGGGGTGTGCGAGCCGACTGCCCAGGTGCGCGAGCCGACTGGCTGGGGTGTGCGAGCCGACCCTCTGGGCACATGCGCCTCGGCCCAAGCACGCGAGCCGACTGCTCAAGCACGCGAGCCGACCACCTGGGCACGCGAGCCGACTGCCCAGGTGTGCAAGCCGACTGGCTGGGTAGGTGAGCCGACCGCCCAGGTACGCGAGCCGACTGGCTGGGTAGGTGAGCCGACTGCCCAGGTACGCGAACTGACCCTCCGGGCACAAGCGCCCCGGCTCAAGTACGCGAGCCGACCCCGCCGGACGAAATGGTCGGGAGGCCGGGTCCACCCCGACGGACCCGACCTCCCGGGGAGAGCGGCCGGGTGCGTGCACACCCGATCGCGTGGTCGGTGCCGGTGTCGCAAGCCGCTCCACGAATGTGGCGTGACGAAGGTCATAAGTCAACGCGGCCGAACGGGTTGCCGGCGAGGGGTTGCTACCCCGGCCCGGTGACCACGAAACACCTTTTTCGTGGAGAATTTTCCATCACCGCCACGCGAAACGCGGAAGTGCTGGTCGTGGACGTGCGGAAGGGGCGGGTGCACGTGCACCCGCCCCTTCCGGAAGGAACGATCAGCTGGCGTAGGCGCGGAGCCGGTCCGCGCGCTCGCCCTGGCGGAGCTTCGACATGACCTCGCGCTCGATCTGGCGGACCCGCTCGCGGGACAGCCCGAAGTGCTTGCCGATCTGGTCGAGCGTGCGGGGCTGGCCGTCGTCGAGGCCGTAGCGCAGCCGGATGACCTGCTGCTCGCGGTCGTCCAGCGTCGAGAGGACCCGGCGCAGGTCGTCCTGGAGCAGGCTCGAGATGACGGCGCTCTCGGCGTCCGTCGCCTCGGAGTCCTCGATGAAGTCGCCCAGCGGGGCGTCCTCCTCGGCGCCGACCGGCATGTCCAGGCTTACCGGGTCACGCGAGTGGTCGAGCAGGTCCGAGATCTTGTGCGCCGGGATGCCCGACTCGGCCGCCAGCTCCTCGTGCGTCGCGTCGCGCCCGAGCTGCTGGTGCAGGTCGCGCTTGATGCGGGCCAGCTTGTTCACCTGTTCCACCAGGTGGACCGGGAGCCGGATCGTGCGCCCCTGGTCGGCCATCCCCCTGGTGATGGCCTGGCGGATCCACCAGGTGGCGTAGGTCGAGAACTTGAACCCCTTGGAGTAGTCGAACTTCTCCACCGCGCGGATCAGACCCAGGTTCCCCTCCTGGATCAGGTCGAGCAGCGGCATCCCCCGGCCGGTGTAGCGCTTGGCGAGCGAAACCACCAGGCGGAGGTTGGCCTCCAGCAGGTGGTTCTTGGCCACGTGCCCGTCGCGGACCAGGGCCGACATCTCCTTGCGGCGCTTCGGCGTGAGGTTCTCCCCGGTGTCCAGCATGTGCTGGGCGAAGACGCCGGCTTCGATGCGCTTGGCGAGCTCCACCTCGTCGGCCGCGGACAGCAGCGCCGTCTTGCCGATACCGTTGAGGTAGACCCGCACGAGGTCGGCGGCGGGGCTCTGGGCGTCGAGGTCGGCATCGGTGAGCGCCCCCACGCTCATGGCCGGCTCATCGGACACCTGAGCCGGGATGCGCTCGCGAATCCCGCGCGACTCGCGTTCGAGAGTCTGGACTGACATTCTGCCTCCCCGGTCACGGGCTGAACGTGTTGCTGCGGTCGTCCCACCGGGTGCGTACCCGCGGACCGGGGCCTGTGGAACCCGGTACGCCGGTCCGGCCGGCTTGGCTGGACATCTGGCACAACGCTCCGGGTTTCCAAAACGTTCCCGGCTCGCCTGAAAAGGAGACGGCTGCCGGCGCTCTCCGGTTGCTCCACCATTGCTGAGCTTTTGCTGAGAACGGTCCGTGACCGGAGAACCTGAGAATCCCATGTGAATCCGGTCAGGATGTGAACCGTGCCGGAGTGGTCTAGACCTCTACGAGAACGGTGAACGGACCGTCGTTCACGCTCGAGACTGCCATCATCGCCCCGAAACGGCCCGTCGCGACGGTGGCGCCGCGGCCGCGCAACTCGGCCACGACGGCGTCCACCAACGGCTCCGCGACCTCCGGCCGCGCGGCCTGCGTCCACGACGGCCGGCGCCCTTTCTTCGTCTCGCCGTAGAGCGTGAACTGGCTCACCACGAGCAACGGCGCATTCACGGTGGCGCATGATTCCTCGTCACGCAACACGCGTAGCTCGTGCAATTTGCGCGCCATCACGGCGGCCTTCGCCGCGTCGTCGTCCACGTGGATTCCCAGCAGCACAAGCAAACCCGGTTCGGCGATCGCGCCGACGACCTCGCCGTCGACCGTCACGTCCGCCCGCGTGACGCGGGCCGCGACCGCCCTCACCGGCTCGCCGGGACGAGCATCCCGTGCCGGACGAGCTCGCGGACGACGGGCAGCGCGGCGGCCGCCAGCTCCGAAGCCTCCAGGCCCTGTGCGGCCGCGAGGAGCTCGATCAGGTCCTCCAGGGGCAGCGCGCCGCGGCAGCCGGCCAGCAGCCGGGCCGCCAGGTCGTCGACCTCGTGCTGCCAGCCCGGTCCGTCGGTGCGGTGCAGCCGCCGGACGGTCGTCGCCCAGCCCTCGTCGCCGGGTTCCTCGATGCTTTCCAGCAAAACCGTGTCGGGGACCACAAAACGGACATCGAGTAAGGAATCTCCCGATTCCCGCAGCCATTCCACGCGGTCCAGCCAGCCGGCCGCCTCCGGGCCCAGCGGGTCGTCGTAAGCCTGCCGGAGGTCCTCGCACACCACGGTCGGGGTGCGCCCGGCCGCGCGCCGCAGCGTGACGAAGCCGAAGCCGATGCCCTGGACGTCGTGGGCGGCGAACCAGTCGAGCCACGCCGCCGCCTTCGCCCGGCCCTCCGGCGAGCGCGGGTCGAGGCCCGCGTCCCGCAGCCAGGTGCCGACGTAGAGCGCCGGGTCGGCGACGTCGCGCTGGACGAACCAGGCGTCGGTCTCGGCGGGCAGCCAGCGGCTCACCCGGTCGGCCCAGTCCTCGCCGGAGGTGTGCAGCCAGGAGGCGAGCAGCTGGCCGACACCGCCGTCGTTGAGGAAGCCCGGCAGCTGCCGGATGACCAGCGCACTCGCATCGTCGCCGGCCAGCCCGGAGTCGCGGTAGGTGTAGTCGACGCGGGCCGGGCCGACCACGAATGGCGGGTTGCAGACGACCTGGTCGAACTTCCGCCGCGCGACCGGCGCGAACCACTCGCCGCGCACGAGCTCGACGTCCAGCTCGTTCAGCCGGAACGTCGCCGAGGCCAGCGCCAGGGCCCGCGAAGAGACGTCCGTGGCGGTGACGCGCTGGGCGTGCCGGCTCGCGTGCAGCGCCTGGACGCCGTTGCCGGTGCCCAGGTCGAGCAGGGTGCCCACCGGGCGGCGGCTGGTCGCGCGGATCAGCGACAGCGACGCGTGGCCGACGCCGAGCACGTGGTCCTCGGGCACGGTCCGGCCCAGCACGTCGGCGTCGAGGTCGGACACGACCCACCAGGAGCCGTCGTCGTCGCCGTGCGGCCGGATGTCGAGGGCGGCGCGATAGCCCTCGGACACCGGCGCCAGCACCCCCGCGGCGACCGCGTCTTCGGGGGAGAGCGGTGCGAAGGCGGCCTTGATCGCGGTCTCCGGTTCGGTCCCGCCCAGCAGGAACAGCCGGATCAGCGTGCCCAGGTCGCCCGCGTCCCGGGTCGCGCGTTCGGCCGGCACCGGCTCGCCGCGGCCCAGCGCCGAGTGCGCGGCCCCGCCGAGGGCGGCCACCACGCCGTCGGCGTCGTAGGAGGTGCGCCGGAAGGCCTCGCGCAGCCGCGCGCAGACGTCGTCGGACAGGTCGGGCAGTACGCTTCGCGTGCTCACGGTGGGTAATGCTGCCACGATGGCCCCCGTGACCCTTGAACGCGTCCTCGCCCCGCTCGACGCGGCGCTGCCCGAGCTCGAAGCGCTGTACATCGACCTCCACCGGCACCCCGAGCTGTCCTTCGCCGAAACCCGGACGGCGGCCGAGCTGGCCCGGCGGCTGGAGCGTGACGGCTACGAGGTGCACACCGGCATCGCCGGCACCGGGGTGCTGGGCGTGCTGCGCAACGGCGAGGGCCCGACGGTGCTGCTGCGCGCCGACATCGACGCGCTGCCGGTAGAGGAGAAGACCGGGCTGTCGTACGCGAGCACCGCCCGCGGCACCGACGAGCACGGCAAGGACGTCCCGGTCATGCACGCGTGCGGGCACGACATGCACGCCACCTGGCTCTCCGGTGCCGCGGCGCTGCTCGCGAAGGGCCGCGACACCTGGTCCGGCACGCTGCAGGTGGTCTTCCAGCCGGGGGAGGAGGGCGCGGGCGGCGCCGTCCGGATGGTCCGCGACGGCCTCTTCGACCTCGCCGGGACGCCCGACGTCGTGTTCGGCCAGCACCTGGTGCCCGGCCCGGCCGGCTGGGTGCTCACCCGGCCCGGCGTGATCATGGCCGCGACCGACACCCTGCGCGTCACCCTGCACGGCCGCGGCGGCCACGGCTCGCGCCCGGAGACGACCGTCGACCCGGCCGTGCTGGCCGCGTCCGTGGTGCTCAAGCTGCAGACGATCGTCTCGCGCGAGATCGCCGCCACCGACTCGGCGGTGGTCACCGTGGGTTCGCTGCACGTGGGCACCGCGAGCAACGTCATCGCCGACGACGCCGTGCTCGAGGTGAACGTCCGGTCCTTCGACCAGGCCGTCCGCGAGCGCGTGCTCGCCGCGGTGGAACGGATCGTCAACGGCGAGGCCGCAACGGCCGGCGCGCCGAAGCCGCCCGAGATCGTCCGGTCCGGCTCCTACCCGATCACCGAGAACGACGAAGCGGCCAACGACGCGCTCACCGAGGTCTTCCGCGGCCACTTCGGCGCCGAAGCGGTGATGCCGGCGCCGCTGGTCACCGGCAGCGAGGACTTCAGCGAGTTCGGCCGCGCGGCCGGCGTCCCGTCGGTGTTCTGGCTGGTCGGCGGCCTCGACGCGGAGACGGTGATCACGGCGATGACGGAGGGCCGGTTCGAGCGTGACATCCCGTCCAACCACTCGCCGCGCTTCGCCCCGGTGCTGCACCCGACGTTGCGCACCGGCATCGAGACGCTCGTCGCCGCCGCGTTGTCCCGGTTGCCTCACCCAGGTGACGCGTGAGCCGCCCAGGTGGGACGATGGAAGACGGAGGTGGTGCAGTGACCACGCCCGCCAACGACTCGGACCCGGTGCTGATCACCGGGGCGGCCCCGTCGTACGAAGAGCAGTTCAAGGCACGCAAGCGCAAGTACGTGATCATGATGGCGTGCCGCATCCCGTGCCTGATCCTCGCCGGGCTGACCTACCACACCTGGTGGCTGGCGCTGGGGTTCCTCGCGATCTCGGTGCCGTTGCCGTGGATCGCGGTCCTGATCGCGAACGACCGCCCGCCCCGCAAGTCCGAGAACGTCTCGAGCTACCAGCACGAGGCGAAGGCGATCGAAAGCACCAGCCACCGGGTCATCGACGGCTGACAAGCGCCACTTTGACGTGAAAGCTCCGAGGCGGAGCTTTCACGTGAAAGCTCCGCCTCACCCGGGCTGCGGGCCCACCTTCCCGACGGCCAGCGCACCGAGCCGCGTCCCGTGGCGCAGGACGTCCACAGTGGACTCCCCGGCCAGCCAGCCGGTGAGCACGCCCGCGTCGAACGCGTCGCCCGCGCCGGTCGAGTCGAGGCACTCGGCCTCGATCGCCGGGACGCTCGTGACGCCACCCGCGTCGACCCAGCTGGCGCCGTCCAGCCCGGCGGTCACCACCACCGCGCCGACCGTGCCGAGCAGCTCCTTGGCCGACGCCGGGTCCGCCGAACCGGTCAGCGCCACCAGCTCCTCGGTGTTCGGCATCAGCAGGTCGACGCCGCGGACGTCGTCGAGGAACGCGGCCGGGTCGGTGATGTGCGCGGCGGCCTGTGGGTCGACCGACGTCGTCAGCCCGGCCTCCTTCGCGGCGGCCAGTGAGGCCAGCCCGGCCGCGCGCGACGGCGGATCGAGCAGCACGTATCCCGACAGGTGGAGATGCCGGGCACCCGCCAGTGCCTCCGGGGTGACGTCTTCGGGGGCGAAGCGCTGGTTCGCGCCGCGGTCGGCGAGCATGCTCCGCTGCCCGGAACCGTCGACCATCACCACGACGCAGCACGTCGGCGCCTCGGGGTCGACGGCGAACGCGCACCGCACGCCCGCCGCCTCCAGCTCGGCCTTGATCAACCGGCCGCCCGGGTCGTCGCCGATGCGCGCGACCAGCGTCGTGTCCGCGCCGAGGTGGCGCAGCCACAGCGCCGTGTTGGCGCCCGAGCCGCCGCCGGTGAACCGGATCTTCGCGCGGGCGTCGCCGCCGTGCGGCAACGGCTTGTCGTGCCGGGCGATCACGTCCAGGGCCGCGTCGCCGACCACCACGATCCCGCTCATGCCAGCGCCACCGCCACCTCGGTGGCGAGCTTCGCGTTGTTGAGCACCAAGGCTTCGTTCGCGTCGATGCTCACGCCCGCGCTCGCCGTGTGGAAGTGCTCCAGCAGCACCGGCGTGACGTCGGCGCCGTGCACGCCCCGCTCGGCCACCAGCGCGAGGCCTTCGGCGAGCAGCCGGTCGTGCAGCTCTTTGTCCATTTCGGACGCTTCGGGGATCGGGTTCGCCAGCAGGACACCGGAATCCGCGTACGCGCGGTGCGCGGCGACCACGGCGGCGGCCTGCTTCGGGTCGTCGACCCGCCAGCCCACGGCGTGTCCCGACGAGCGGAGGTAGAACGCCGGGAAGTCGTCGGTGCGGTAACCCAGCACCGGCACCGAGTTCGTCTCCAGCACTTCGAGCGTCGCCGGGATGTCGAGCACCGACTTCACGCCGGAGCAGACCACCACGGTCGGCACCTTCGCGAGCACGCCGAGGTCCGCCGAGACGTCCCACGACTGCGCCGCGCCGACGTGCACGCCGCCGAGCCCGCCGGTCGCGAACATCCCGATGCCGGCCGCGGCGGCCAGCGCCGACGTGCTCGCCACGGTCGTCGCGCCCGAGCGGCCGAGGCCGACGGCCGGGCCGAGGTCGCGCAGCGACAGCTTGTCCAGGCCGGCGTCCGGCGCGCAGACGCGTTCCAGCTCGGCGGGGGAGAGGCCGATGACGACGCGGCCGTCGAGCACCGCGATGGTGGCCGGGACGGCGCCGCCGTCGCGGACCACGCGCTCGAGGCGGTGGGCGACGTCGAGGTTGCGGCCCGGCGGCAGGCCGTGGGACAGGATGGTGCTCTCCAGCGCGACGACGGGGTGCCCGTCACGCAGCGCCGAGGCGACCTCTTCGTGCACGTTGAGTGGGGTGGTCACGAGGAACCATCATCGGTGATCGCCCGGCTCGCGGCGCCAGTGGGTCAGCTCGGTGCTCAGGTTCGCCCGCGCGGCGTTCGCCCAGCGTGTCCGCGCGGCTTCGCTGCGGTAGTGCGTCCGGGCCAGCATGCCTTCGAGGACGGCGACGCGGCCTTCTCGCCAGACGTCGTCGGGGTACATCGCGTACTCCTCGCGCACTCCGCGGGCGTACGTCGCGTACAGCTCCTCCGGCGCGCCGAGGATCGCGAGATCGGCGTCGAGGAGGGCGGTGGCGAGGTGGTCGTCCGCCGGCGCGTCGTGCTTGATCGTCGCGAGGATCAGGCTTTCGACGCGCTCGACGTGTGCTTCGGCGACGCCGTCCAATGCTTCGCGGGCCCAGGCGGCGCTGGCGCGTTCGTCGTCGCCGGGCTTCGCGTCGTACACGACGTCGTGCGTCCAGGCGGCGACGGCGACGATCGCGCGTTCGACACTGCTCAGGCTTTCGGCCAGCCAGGCGGAGTCCCGCGCGACGGCCGCCGCGTGATCCAGCGTGTGGTAGCGGCGGTGAGGCTCGGCATAGCGCGCTTCGAGCCGCGGCCATGCGTCGGGCTTGCCGCCCAGCAAGGTGATTGCCTCGGCCCACCTCACGGGAATGTCCAGCGCGTCGGCGTGCCGGTGAAGTCCTTCTCCCGCAAGCCGAACACCTTCTCCGGCCGCAGCCGCATCGAGGCGTTGACAGCCGGATCGAGGAACTCGACGGCGTAGGAAGTCGAGTACTTCGCGTTCATCGC
Organism: Amycolatopsis sp. NPDC051371; assembly: GCF_040682155.1. Lineage (NCBI taxonomy): Bacteria > Bacillati > Actinomycetota > Actinomycetes > Pseudonocardiales > Pseudonocardiaceae > Amycolatopsis > Amycolatopsis sp. NPDC051371. Next base: position 16,165 of record NZ_JBFBAG010000035.1, on the reverse strand, counting down.
GTCGAGGAAATCGCGCAGCGCGGCCGGTTCGGTGACGATCTCCGCCGTCCCTTCGACGACGACGGGTTCGTACGGGTCGTCGGTGGCGATCGACACCGCCGAGCCCGCGGCGATGTTCCGCGCCTTCACCGACCGCAGCGACGACGAGAACCACAGCACCTCGCCGGTCCACACCGCCCAGACCGGCATCAGGTGCGGGCGTCCGGCGCGCGTGACGGTCGCCAGCCAGAAGTCGTGCGACTCCCGCAGCCGGGTCTGCGCCCACGACCAGGGCAGCAGCCCCGAGGGATCGGCCGCGATCCCGTAGCCGGGCATGTGCGGCCGCTCGGCGTAGGGCGCGGCCATCAGTCGAAGATGCCGCGCGGCCGGGCGACCTGGTCGAGCCAGTCTTCGAGCTGCTTCTCCCAGTTCACGTCCGGCTTCATCGTGAACATCCCGAGGAAGTCCTGCCCGCGCCCGCCGAAGCCGCCGGTCTTGCTCACCCGGACCCGCTTGGTGATCTCCAGGACGACGTCGGTGCGGCTCGACGACGCCAGGAACGTCACGGCGAGCTGGGAGAACGTGCTCGCGAAGCGCGGCGAAGGCGTGAAGCGGATCTCCTGGAAGAACGGCAGCTGCTGCTGGGCGCCGTTGATCCGGCCCTGTTCGAGGATCGCCTCGCGGAAGGTGAAGCCGGTGCGGCTAAGCGCGTCGAGGACGCGCTTCTGCGCCGGGAGCGGCTCGATCGCGACGGCGTCGGCGTCGAACGGGTCGGACACCGCCGCGGCCAGGTCGAGCTCGGCCCGCACGCCGACGGCCATGCCGGTCAGCGGCTTGGCGAAGACGCTCGTGACCGGCGTCTCCCACGGCAGCGGTACCTCGAAGGGCACCTTGACCTGCTGTCCCGCGCGGATGACCTCGCTGCCGACGAGCTGCTGGGTGCCGAACGGGAGGTCTTCGGTCTTGTCCGTGCCGGGGACCTGGACGCGGGCCAGCAGCGTCACCGCGAGGCCCTTGATCTCCTGGTCGACCTCGCCGCCGGCCAGCAGCACCTCGCCGTGCAGGGGACGGCCGGGGGAAGCGGTCCGGTCGAGCAGGCGGGCGTCGATCTTCGCCCCGCCAGAGCCGAACGTCGCGAGCACCTTCTGGAACATGCCGCAGATCCTGCCAGGTCGAGGGGCTTTGGTACGAGGTTCGGGGGGACTCGGGCACAATGGACGGGTGAGCACCGAGACGCTGACGAAGCCGGAAACCACGCCCGAGGGCACGGACACCACCGACGACGACACCCCGAAGATGTTCCACTACGTGAAGAAGAACAAGATCGCCGAAAGCGCGGTCATGGGCAATCACGTGGTGGCGCTCTGCGGCGAGGTCTTCCCGGTGACGAAGTCGCCGAAGCCCGGTTCGCCGGTCTGCCCGGCCTGCAAGGAGATCTTCAACGGGCTGCGCCCGGGGGAGTGACCCCGGTCGTGAACCCCGGCTGACGTCCGTCCGCCGGGGTTCAGTCCTGTCCATCTTCGGACAGAACGTCGAACAAACGTGAAAAACCTTCATTCGGCGGGTGTGCCGGGTGCCGGAGACCTGGTAAATCCAGCGGGCCAGGTTCCCCCACCCACCGGAGTCGCACATGCGCAGAACCGGGATCGTCGTCGCCGCCGTCGCCCTGCTCACGGCCTTCTCGCCCGCGTTGGCCCAGGCCGCCACGGGCTGGACGGAGGTCGGCTCCGACCACGCCCGGGCCCTCGACGAGAGCCAGGGGCTGGCCACGATCGTGCGGCCGTCGGGCACCACCATCCGCTACACCGGGATCAGCACGATCCCGGCGGACCTGAACTCCCAGGGCTGGAACCACATCGGCGACCCCGGCTCGGCCCAGGGCTGGTACGTCGAGCCCTACCAGCGTGACGACCGAGGGGCGAAGCTCTTCCGCGTCCAGGCCCCGGACGGCTCGTGGAAGAACTACCAGCACACCCTCGAGTCGTGGGAAGCGAACAACAACTCCTTCGCGGCGGTGTCGCCCGACGCGCGCTGGCTGGTGGCGGGGGAGTGGGGCACCATGGACCGGCTCCTGGTCCACCCGATGCCCGGCGTGGTGGCCACCGACCCGGCGCAGAACTTGCCCCTCGCGGGCACGATCCGGCTCGACCACCAGGTCCGCGACGTCCAGGGCTGCGACTTCCAGACGGCGACCCGCCTGCTCTGCGCGTCCGACGACCCGGACGGCAGCCTCTTCGGCACGACGAAGCCGCTCCTGCAGGTCGACCTCGCGGGCCCGCTGTCCGGTTCGGACGTCACGGGGCACGTGACGTCGCTGGGGCAGCTGCCGCTGCGCAGCGGGTGCAGCGGGAACTTCGAGGTCGAGGGCATCGACTTCGACGAGCGCGACGGCACCCTGCGGGTCATCGTGATGTCGCCGAGCATCTGCATCCTCTTCGACAGCATGACCTACCGCTTCAAGCAGTGAACGCCGAAGGCCCGGCACTTTCACGTGAAAGTGCCGGGCCTTCGCGCGTGACTCAGGCGGTGGGGGCGGGGTCCAGGGACTCCGACTCCGGGGCCTTCGCCGGGGTACGGCGAGCCTCACGCCGAGCGCGGCGGCGCTCCTTGCGGGTCTCGACCATCGTGTAGAGGGTCGGGACCAGCACCAGCGTCAGCAGCGTCGAGCTGACCAGGCCGCCGATCACCACGATGGCGAGGGGCTGGCCGATGAAGCCGCCCTGGCCGGTGATGCCCAGCGCCATCGGGACCAGCGCGAAGATCGTCGCCGCCGCGGTCATCAGGATCGGCCGCAGCCGGCGCCGGCCGCCTTCGGTGACCGCGTCCGCGACGCTCATGCCGTCCGCCCGGTACTGGTTGATCAGGTCGATCAGCACGATCGCGTTCGTCACCACGATGCCGACCAGCATCAGCATCCCGATCAGCGCCGGCAGGCCGAGCGCCGTGCCGGTGGCCAGCAGCAGCCCGATCGCGCCGGTCGCCGCGAACGGGATCGACACCAGCAGGATCAGCGGCTGGATCAGGCTGCGGAACGTCGCCACCATGATCAGGAACACGATCGCGATCGCCGCCAGCAGCGCCAGGAACAGGTTCGAGAACGCCTCCTGCTGGTCCTGGCTCACGCCGCCGAGCGAGTAGGACGCGCCGCCGGTGAACGTCAGTCCGTCCAGCTTGGACTGGATGTCCGCGGTCGTCTTGCTCAGGTTGTCGCCGGTGTTCTTCGCGGTGACCGTGGTGCTCAGGTCGCCGCTGGTGCGGTGCACCGACGCCGGGCCGTCCACTGTGGACACCTTCGCGACCTCGTCCAGCCGGACGACCCCCGTGGGCCCCGGGATCTGCAGGCCCTTCACCTGGTCGACCGTGGCCGGCGCGGTGCCGGCCCGCAGCACGATGTCCGTGCGCTGACCGCCGACCGGCAGCTGCGTCACCGTGCGGCCGGCGATCGCCTGGTTGGCGACCTGGCCGATGGTGCTCGCCGACAGCCCGCGCGCGGCGGCCGCGGCGTCGTCCACCTCGACCTGCACCCGCGGCGAGCCGACGGCCAGGTCGCTGGTCACCTCGGTCAGCCCGGACACCCCGCGCAGCGCCTGCTGCACCTGGTCGGACGCGGGCTTCAGCGCGGCCTCCGACGGCGCGGTCACCGTCACCGAGACCTGGTCGGAGTTGAACCCGGACGCGTCCGCGCCGATCTTGATCTCGCCCAGCTCCGGCCGGGACGTCAGCTTCGACCGCAGCCGGTCCGACAGCGCGTCGAGGTCGGTGTCCTTCGCGACCGTGACGGAGATGCTCGTCGAGCTACCGCCGCCGCCGAAGCCGAACGCGCCCCCGCCGCCGACGCTGACCTGGTAGGTCTGCACCGCGGGCTCCGCGGCGAGCGCCTGCTCGACCGCCGTGGCGGCCTTCTCCTTGGCCTCGACGCTGGTGCCCGCGGGCAGCTTCTGCGTCATGTTCAGCGTGGTGCCGCCGGACTGGTCGAGGAAGTTCGTGTTCAGCCGCGTCGCGAGCCCGACGGTGCCGGCGAAGATCAGCAGCGCCAGCAGCACGACGGTCAGCCGCCGCTTGGTCGCGAACCGGATCACCGGGAGGTAGGCCCGCTGCAGGAAGCTGCGGCGCTCCTTCTCGACGGCCGCTTCGCGCGCCCGCTCGGCTTCGATCGCGTCCGCCGGGACCTCCGGCCGCTTCAGGAACCAGTACGCCAGCACCGGAACCACGGTCAGCGAGACGAGCAGCGAAGCCAGCAGCGCCACCGTGACGGTGATCGCGAACGGCGAGAACAGCTCGCCGACGAACCCGCCCACGAACGCGATCGGCAGGAACACCGCGACGGTCGTCAGCGTGGACGACGTCACCGCGCCGGCCACCTCGCGGACGCCGTCGAGCACCGCCCGTTGCTTCTCTTCGCCGTAACCCAAGTGTCGCTTGATGTTCTCCAGCACCACGATCGAGTCGTCGACCACCCGGCCGATCGCGATGGTCAGCGCGCCGAGGGTGAGCAGGTTGAGCGACAGGTCGCCGGTCCACAGCGCGATCAGCGCGACCACCACCGACAGCGGGATCGACACCGCGGTCACCAGCGTCGAGCGCACCGACAGCAGGAACAGCAGGATGACGAGGACGGCGAACGCCAGGCCCAGCAGGCCTTCGGTGGTCAGGCCGCTGATCGCGTCCTTCACCGGCGTGCCCTGGTCGAACACGACGCTCATCTCGGAGCCGGTCTTCTTCGCCAGGTCCGGCAGCTTGTCGCGGACGGCGTCGGAGATCGCGACGGCGTTCCCGTTGTCCACCATGGTGATCGAGAGGCCGAGGCTCGGCTTGCCGTTGGTCCGCGTGATCGACGTCGCGGGCGCGAACCCGGTCTGAACGTCGGCGACGTCACCCAGCTTCACCGGCCCGCGCGCCGGGGCGCCCGGCCGCGCCGCACCGGAAGCGGCGCTCGGCGTGAGGTAGAGGTTGCGGAGGGTGTCCACAGTGGTCTGCCCGCCGCCGACCTGGACGCTCAGCGTCTTGTCGCCTTCGGTCAGCGTGCCGGCCGGCACGGCGGCGCCGGCGGTCTGCAGCGTGGTCGCGATCGACGCCGGGTCGACACCGGCGGCGGTCAGGTTCGCGTAGTCCAGCGTGATCGTGACGCGCGGCTGCTGAACGCCGGTCACGGTCACGGTGCGGACACCGTCGATCTTCCGCAGCTCCGGCGCGACCTCGTCGGTCAGCGCCGGCGCGAGCTTCTGCGGGTCACCGGCCGTGCCCGCGGCGACCAGCACGACCGGCAGGTCGTCGGTGCTGCCGGCGGACACCGACGGGTCGGAGTTCTGCGGCAGCCGCGGGCGGACCTGGTTCACCGCCTGCTGGATCTGCGAGACCGCCGCGTCGAGATCGGTGCCGAACTCGAACTGCGTGACGACGCGCGAAACGCCGTCCGAAGATGTCGAGTTGATCTCTTCGAGGCCCTTGAGCCCCTGCAACGCGCCTTCGAGGGGCTCGGTGACCTGCCGGTCGACCGCGTCCGGCGACGCACCCGCGTACGAGGTGACGATCTGGGCCTGCGGGAACTGCAGCGACGGGAACAGCTGCTGTTTGATCTGCGGCAGCGCGAAAGCACCGAAACCGACGACCACGAGCGCGAGCAGGCCGATCAGGCTTCGGTTGCGCAGGCTCAATCTGGCCAGCACGGACATGACTTCGACAACCCCCTCGGGAATGACGCGGCGACTTACGCGCGTCAGTGACCCGCCGAGCTTGCCATGTCCGAACTGAGGGGCGACTCAGTCTGTGGGTGGATTCCGGGTCGTCCCCTGGGAGGAGACGCGACCCTGAGCAGCGCTGGGTGCCGGGTCCGGCGCGCTGGGTGACGGTCCGTCCTCATCGGACGCTTCCGCGGTCTCGCCGGCGGGTTTCTCGGCGCCGTTGACTGAGACGTCTTCGGGGCGCGGGCGCCGCAGCGGCGTGGTCGTGCGCTCCCACAGCTTGCGGCCGTCCTCCGTGCGCAGCCGCTCGGAGGCGCGTTCCATCTCCAGCCGCCGCCACTTGCGCCGCTGCCGCCGCGTCGCCTTCGCCGGCCACAGTTCCTGGATCGCGCTGTTGAAGTACGCGCCGCCGACCACGGCCAGCCCGATGAAGAACATCAGCAGCAGGAACGCGATCGGCGCGGCGAGGGCGCCGTAGGTGTAGCCGGTCTTGGTGATCCAGTTCAGGTAGATGCGCAGGCCCACCGAGGAGAGCAGGAACACGACCATCGCGAGCACCGCGCCGGGCAGCCCGCGGTGCCACGGCAGCTTGCGGGGCAGGGCGAGCTTGTACAGCGTGGTCAGCGCGAGGGTGATCATCACGCCGAGGGTCGGGAAGTACAGCGCGCTCACCCACGACGTCACCGTCGGGCGCCAGTCGGTGGGGAAGAACTCCGGCAGCAGGTCGGGGCCGATCGCCAGCAGCGGCAGCCCGACCACCAGGATGACCAGGCCGCACAGGTAGAGCAGCAGCGCGAAGATCCGCTGCCAGACGTCGTTGCGGACGCCGTACTGGTCGTGGGCGACGGTGATCGCGTCCACGAACGACGACATCGCCGACGAACCCGCCCACAGCGAGATCAGGAAGCCGATCGAGACGATCTCGCCCTTGCCGACGGTGAGGATGCTGTTCACCGTCGGCTCGATGATGTCCTGGACGGCGTTGCTGCTGAAAACGGTCTTGCAGAAGCCGATGATCCGGTCGTGCACCTGGGTGACGACGTCCTGGCCGAACCACTCGCCGACGAAGCCCAGGCTGCCGAGCAGGCCCAGCAGCAGCGGCGGCAGGGACAGCGTCTGCCAGAAGGCCGCTTCGGCGGCCTCCGAGAAGATGTTGCCCTCCCAGGCCTTGCCGAGCGTGCGCGTGAGGAGGCGCCACGGCCCCTTGCGGGCCACCTTCGTCGCTGCGGACGGCTGCACCTCACCCATGACGTGTCCAGCATGGTCCATCGGTGCTGATTTGGCTCGTCACCCTGCCTGCACCCGGGCGTGTCGGGGGACATCACCCGTGCCGGTGCCGGGAACTGTCGGACCCGGCCGGTAGACTCGCTCCAGTGCCCTCACCGCAGTCGCCGGCCGCTCAATGCAGCAGCAGTTGGTACCACAGTGAGGGTTTTCGCACGTCAAAGCACTTGAGGCACGTGATCGAGGGGGAGGACCGGCGATGACGGAGACGCAGCTCGGGGCGCCTCCCGCGGAGAAGGACTCGACCGCGCGCCCGCTGCGGGCGTGGCAGCGGCGGGCGCTCACCAAGTACCTGACGCGCAAGCCGAAGGACTTCCTCGCGGTGGCGACGCCCGGCGCCGGCAAGACCGTGTTCGGCCTGCGGATCGCCGCCGAACTGCTGTCCGACCGCACGATCGAGGCGGTCAGCATCGTCACCCCGACCGAGCACCTGAAGCACCAGTGGGCGGCCGCGGCGGCTCTGGCCGGGATCCAGATCGACTCGAACTTCCGCAACACCACCGGCGTCACGTCGTCGGACTACAACGGCGTCGCGCTGACGTACGCGCAGGTCGCGGCCCATCCCACGCTGCACCGGGTGCGCACCGAGAACCGCAAGACGCTGGTCATCCTCGACGAGATCCACCACGGCGGCGACGCCAAGTCGTGGGGCGACGCGATCCGCGAGGCCTTCACCCCGGCGGTGCGGCGCCTGTCACTGACCGGGACGCCGTTCCGGTCCGACGACTCGGCCATCCCGTTCGTCACCTACGAGCCGGACGCGGGCGGCTTCCAGCGCAGCAAGGCCGACCACTCGTACGGCTACGCGGACGCGCTGGCCGACGGCGTGGTCCGGCCGGTCGTCTTCCTGGCGTATTCGGGCGAGGCCTCCTGGCGCACGAGCGCGGGAGAGGAGTTCACCGCCCGGCTCGGCGAGCCGCTGACCGCGGAGCAGAACGCCCGCGCGTGGCGCACGGCGCTCGACCCCTCGGGCGAGTGGATCCCGGCAGTGCTGCAGGCGGCCGACACACGGCTGTCGCAGGTCCGCCAGAGCGTGCCGGACGCGGGCGGCCTGGTGATCGCCACCGACCAGGAGTCGGCGCGCGCGTACGCGAAGATCCTGGAGCGCATCTCGGGGGAGATGCCGACACTGGTGCTCTCGGACGACCCGAAGGCCTCGGGGCGGATCAAGGAGTTCTCCGAGACGAACGAGCGCTGGATAGTGGCCGTCCGGATGGTCTCGGAGGGCGTCGACGTCCCGCGGCTGGCCGTGGGCGTGTACGCGACCAGCGCGTCGACCCCGCTGTTCTTCGCCCAGGCGATCGGCCGGTACGTGCGCGCCCGGAAGAAGGGCGAGACGGCGAGCGTGTTCCTGCCGTCGGTGCCGGTGCTGCTGGAGCTGGCCAGCGAGCTGGAGGCCCAGCGCGATCACGTGCTGGGCAAGCCGCACCGCGAGCAGGAGGGCTGGGAGGACGAGCTCCTCGCCCAGGCCAACCGCACCGAGGACGAGCCGGGCGAAGAGGAGAAGGCGTTCACCTCGCTGGGCGCCTCGGCCGAGCTCGACCAGGTCATCTACGACGGCAACTCGTTCGGCACGGCGGTGTTCTCGGGCTCGGACGAGGAGCAGGAGTACCTCGGCCTGCCGGGGCTGCTCGAGCCCGACCAGGTCCGCGCGCTGCTGCGCAAGCGGCAGGAAGAGCAGGTCGCGGACGAGAAGCGCCGCAAGCCCGCGAAGGAGGAGCCGGCCCCGCAGGCTCGTCCGCAGTCGGTGAGCGAGCGCCTCGGCGCGCTGCGCAAGGAGCTGAACGCGCTGGTGGGGATGTACCACCACCGCACGAGGAAGCCCCACGGCGCGATCCACAACGAGCTCCGGCGCGTGTGCGGTGGCCCGGTGACCGCCATGGCGACCGTGGAGCAGCTCGAGGAACGGATCGTCACGCTGCGGACCTGGTGAGCCCCGACCGGCTCCGAGCAGCAGTCTCGACGAGCGATCGGCCCCGGATCGAGCGCCCCAAGGCGGCCTTGGGTGCGTTCACCGCACCCAAGGGGCCCTTCGGTGCGTTCAACGCACCCGATGTGGCCTTGGGGCGCTCGGCTCCGGAGGGCCGATGGCGAGGCCCGCGCCTGACGATCCGTGTGGCCTCCCGGGGAGCCGCCGTGTCGCCCGGGAGGCTGAAGCTTGCCGGTCACCGTCCGTTCCACCGGGCCGCGCCCGACCTTCCACAACTTCGTGACGTTGCGTTGCGTGCCCGATCGGTCGTCCCTCGGCTGCCCTCGCGTCCCCCGGCCGGTGGCGCGTTGGGCACGTTCAGGTCCGAAGTTCGCAAGTCGGCGACCAGTTCCGCGCGTTTGCCGTGGGTTCACCACCACTTCGCGGCGGATCGCACTCGGTGTACACCGGCGGAGTATCTTCACCCTCGCAAGAAACCTGGATGTAACACAGGGTAGGTGCTGGCGATCACATCGTCAGCGGATCTACTCTTTCCGGGCGATGCTCAGCCTGTGTTGCCGAACCGTGTCCAATTGGTGTCATTTAATCGATCCAGCTATCTTCCCCGCAGCCGCTCAGCGGCATATGTTGTCGCCCACAACATATGCGCGTCGGTGCGCCGGGACCCTCCGGATCACCGCCTCGCAGGGCCCGAGACGACGTCGACGGCCCGCTCGTCACCAATGCTTGGATCCGGAAGGAACGAGGATGCGCAGCAGAACCCTTACCCTCCTCGCCGCCACGGTGAGCACCGGCCTGGTGCTCACCGCTTGCGGTGCCAACAGTTCAGACAGCGGGGGCACGGGGAGCAGCTCCGCTTCCTCGTCCGCCCCGGCCGCCGGCGGCGGCGCCAACGGCAAGGTCGGCGTGATCCTGCCGGAGACCGCCACCTCGGCCCGCTGGGAAGCGTTCGACAAGCCGATGCTGCAGGCCGCGCTGTCGGCCCAGGGCTTCGAGGTCGACGTCCAGAACGCCCAGGGCGACAACCAGAAGTTCGCCACCCTGGCCGACGGCTTCATCAGCTCCGGCGTCAAGGTCCTGGTCATCGCCCCCGGTGACCCGGCCGTCGGTGCGGCGGTCGAGACCAAGGCCAAGACCGCCGGCATCCCGGTCATCGACTACGACCGCCCGAGCCTCGGCGGCTCCGCCGACTACTACGTCTCGTTCGACAACGAGAAGGTCGGCCAGCTCCAGGGCCAGGCCATGGCGGACGCGCTGAAGAGCAAGCCGGGCGCGGGTGTCGTCCAGATCGAGGGCGCCCCGACCGACAACAACGCCACGCTGTTCACCAGGGGCCAGGACTCCGTCCTCGAGCCGCTGTTCTCGGCCGGCACGCTGAAGCGGATCCAGAAGCAGCCGATCAACGACTGGGACAACCAGGTCGGCGGCACGACGTTCGAGCAGATCTTCACCGCCAACGGCGGCAAGGTCGACGGCGTCGTCGCGGCGAACGACGGTCTGGCGGGCGCGGTCATCACCATCCTCAAGAAGAACGGCCTCAACGGCAAGATCCCGGTCACCGGCCAGGACGCCACCGCCGACGGCCTGATGGCGGTCATGCGCGGCGAGCAGTACATGACGGTCTTCAAGCCGATCAAGGAAGAGGCCGAGGCCACCGCCAAGCTGGCCGCCGCTCTCGCCAAGGGTGACACCGCCGGCGCGGACGCGATCGCCACGGCCAAGCTGCACGACCCGAAGAACAACCGGGACATCAAGTCCGTGCTGCTCACCCCGACGACGATCCTGGAGAAGGACGTCAAGACCGTCGTCACCCAGGGCTACGTGAAGGCCGCTGAGATCTGCGGTGGCGACCTCGCCGCCAAGTGCAGCTCGCTCGGCATCTCCTGACCCGCCCGCAGTAACCCATGAACAGCCGGGCCGGGACGCGCACCCCGACGGCGCGTCCCGGCCCGGTCCCCACCCCTCGCTTGAAGAATCGGCGGAGCCGATTGCTGCGGAGGCGAAGCCACCCGACGCAGTCGGGTCCTCGTCTGCGAGGCGCAACGCCCGTCACCCACCTGACCCGAGCGGCGGCAAAGGGCATGAGAAATTCGGAGAAAAGCCATCAATGAGTGAGCCCATCCTCGAGATCAAGGGCCTGAACAAGAGCTTCGGCCCCGTCCACGTCCTCCACGACGTGGACTTCGACGTGCGTGCGGGCGAAGTGACCGCCCTGGTCGGCGACAACGGCGCCGGCAAGTCGACCCTCGTCAAGTGCATCGCCGGCATCCACCCGTACGACTCGGGGGCCGTGCGGTTCAACGGGCAGGACACCCACATCCGCGGTCCCAAGGACGCGGCCGACCTCGGCATCGAGGTCGTCTACCAGGACCTCGCGCTCGCCGACAACCTCGACATCGTCCAGAACATGTTCCTGGGCCGTGAGCGCGGCAGCTCGTGGAAGCTGGACGAGGCCAGCATGGAGAAGGCCGCCCGCGAAACGCTGGCCTCCCTCTCGGTCCGGACGGTGAAGTCCGTCCGCACGCCGGTCTCCTCGCTGTCCGGTGGTCAGCGCCAGACCGTCGCCATCGCGAAGTCGGTGCTGTGGAACAGCAAGGTCGTCGTGCTGGACGAGCCGACCGCCGCCCTCGGTGTCGCGCAGACCCGGCAGGTGCTCGACCTGGTCCGCCGGCTGGCCGAGCAGGGCCTCGGGGTCGTGCTGATCAGCCACAACATGGCCGACGTGTTCGAGGTCGCCGACCGCATCGCCGTGCTCTACCTCGGCCGGCTGGTCGCCGAAGTGCACACGAAGGACGTTTCCCACGGCCAGGTCGTGGAACTGATCACCGCCGGTCGCTCCGGTGACCTCGGCCTGGCCCGGCCCGAAGCCGTGGTCCTGTGAGTGGGAAGAAAGAACCGGAAATGACTGAAACCCCTGCCAAGCACGAGGTCGGCACCCCCGCCGACGCGCTCGCGCAGACCCAGAACCCGACCGCGGCGATCACCGACTTCGGGATCGACACGACATCGATGTCAACGGGCGAAGCGGTCCGCGACTACTTCGCCCGCCTGCGGGCCGGCGAACTCGGCGCGCTGCCGTCGCTGTTCGGCCTGCTCGTGCTCGTCATCCTGTTCAGCGCGCTGTCGGACAACTTCTTCACGCTGGCCAACATCGCCAACGTCTTCCCGCAGGGCGCGGGCGTGATCATCATCGCGATGGGCATCGTCTTCGTGCTGCTGCTCGGCGAGATCGACCTCGCCGCCGGCGTGGCGTCCGGTGTCGCGGCGTCGGTGACGGCCCTGCACTACGTCCACAACGGGAACCTGCTGGGCACCATGGGGTCCGGCGTGTTCATCACGTTCATCGCGGTCCTCGCCGTGGCCATGCTGCTGTCGGCCTACCAGCGGATCTGGGCCGGCGCCGGGCTGTCGCTGATCGGCCTGCTGATCGTCGCGATCGGTGTCCCCGCCAACCCCTGGCTCGAAATCCTGCTGGCCATCTGCGTCGGTACCGCGATCGGCTGCATCACCGGCTTCCTCGTGTCGAAGATCGGCATGCCGTCCTTCGTCGTGACGCTGGCGCTGTTCATCGTCTGGCAGGGCGTCCTGCTGCAGTTCATCGGCGAGGGCGGCACGATCGGCATCACCAACTCCGACGTGCTGTACAAGATCGCCAACGGCAACCTGAACATCCTCGGCAGCTGGATCTTCTTCCTCATCGCCGCGGGTGGCTTCGCGGTGATCACGCTGCTCAGCCACTTCAGGCGGCTCGAGCGCGGCCTGGTCGTCCAGCCGACGGCGCTGGTGATGGTCAAGGTCGGCGCGCTCGTCGTGCTGTCGGCGCTGGGCACCTGGCTGCTGACGATCAACCGCTCGACGAACAAGGCGGTCGTCACGATCGAAGGCGTCCCGTACGTCATCCCGATCATGCTGGTGCTGCTGGTGGCCGGGACCTACGTGCTCAACCGGACCCGGTACGGCCGGTACATCTACGCGGTCGGCGGCAACAAGGAAGCCGCCCGCCGCGCCGGTATCGACGTGCCGAAGATCCGGGCGAGCGTGTTCGTCATCGGCTCGGCGATCGCGGCCATCGGCGGCATCGTCGCCGCGTCGAAGGTCGGTTCGGTCAGCCCGCAGTCCGGTGGCCTCAACACCCTGCTGTTCGCGGTGGGCTCCGCCGTCATCGGTGGCACGTCGCTGTTCGGTGGCAAGGGCCGCGTGGCCGACGCCGTCGTCGGTGGCCTGGTGATCGCCGTGGTCATCAACGGCCTGGGCCTGCTCAAGCAGCCGGCCGCGGTGGTCAACATCATCACCGGTCTGGTCCTGCTCCTCGCCGCCACGGTCGACGCGCTGTCGCGGCGCCGCGCGGCTGCGTCGACGCGCTGAATCAGCATGGGATGATCAAGCCCGTGTCCAGCTCACCCGTTGCTCGTCCGGACGAGGTGCGCCGGCACAACCGCACGACCCTGCTCCGCCTGCTGCACGTCGGCGGGCCGAGCACCCGGGCGACCCTGGCCACCCAGCTGGGGCTCAACCGGAGCACGATCAAGACCCTCGTCGACGGGCTCGCCGAAGCCGGCGTCGTCGAGGAGAAGGTGCCGAGGCCGGGACGAGGGGCGGGCCGCCCCTCGCTCCTGGTCCTGCCCCAGCCGCACGCGGCGGTCGTGCTCGCGGTCGACCTGCAGGTCGAGCACGTCGCGATCGCCCTGGTCGGGCTGGGCGGCCAGATCCTGGGCCGCAACAGCTGGAACCTGCGCGGCCGGATGGGGCAGCCCGACGAGGTCATCACCCACGTCATCGAGTCGACGGCCGTCCTGGCCGGCGACCTCGACGTGACCCCGGTGGCGGTCGGGGTGTCGGTGCCGGGCGTCGTCCGGCGGGCGGACGGGTACGTGCACGAGGCCCCGAACCTGCGCTGGACCGACGTCGCGCTCGGCGAACGGCTGGGCGCGGTCCTGCAGATCCCGATCCTGGTCGGCAACGACGCCGAGTTCGGCGCGGTCGCCGAGCACCTGCGCGGGGCGGCCCGCGGCTCGTCGGACGTGGTGTACATCTCGGCGGACGTCGGGGTGGGCGGCGGCGTCATCGCCGAAGGCTCGGCGCTGCGCGGCGGCTCCGGCTACGTCGGCGAGATCGGGCACATGGTGATCCGCCCGGACGGGCGGGACTGCTACTGCGGCAGCAGCGGCTGCTGGGAGACCGAGGTCGGCGAGGCGGCGCTGTGCCGGGCGCTCGGCCTGCCGGAGGACACCCCGCGCGGGGCGATCCTGTTCGAGCTGCGTGAGCTGGGCCGTGACCCGGAAGCGGCGCTGATGCGGCTCGCGGAGTTCGCCGAGTGGCTGACCCTGGGGCTGATCAACGTCGTCAACCTGCTCGGGGCGCAGCTGGTGATCCTCGGCGACCTGCTGACGGTGCTGCCGGAGGCGGTGCTGCGGCGCGTCGGCACCGAGGTGCGCCGGCGCAGCCTGGTGAGCCGGGCGGTCGGCGGCACTCGCATCATCAGCTCGGCGCTGGGGGCCGACGTGAAGCTGTTGGGCGCCGCGGAAGTCGCGTTCGAAGTCGTCCTGGATTCTGTCTGATTTCCTGTCCGGTTTCGTGTCCGGAATAGGGGTCTTTCGCGGCCTCGCCGTGATATTCGCCACGCACTTTGCAAGTTGCAGATTGTGCAGGTCTCAGAAAATGCGAAGGCGGCCGGTGCCTGTGCGCACCGGCCGCCTTCGGGCGTTTCGGAGTGGTTACCGCTGGATGTCGGCGGACAGTTCCTTGAGCTTGGCCTCGTGCTCGCGGGCGTGGTGCCCGCAGAAGAGCAGTTCGCCACCCTTGAGGATGGCTCGTACCTGAGCTGCAGCTCCGCACCGGTCACAGCGGTCGGCGGCGGTCAGTTCGGGGCGGGTGAGCGTCGGCGTTGTCATGGGGGTCTCCCTCCGTCCCGGCACCGGTTGCCCGGTGCCATCGATCCAGCTACGCCCACTTCGGCACTGATGCCGGTGGCGGCGATCGCCTTCGGCTCCGCGGTGTTCGTGCTTCCACTCTTCCAGACGTTTCGCGGCTCGCAAGTGTTCCCGCGCCGGTGGGACCTGAGTCACGCCGATTTACCCCGGATGCCGTAGTCGCATCCCGCAATGCAGGAGACGAATACCCGGAGAGTTACGTTTTCCGTGGTCAGGCACCATGGGGTAGTGAGTACGGTGACTTCGCCCCGACGGGTTTCCCGGGTCCCCGCTCCGCTGTTGTTCGTTCTCAGCGGAATTTCCATGTACGCCGGCGCGGCCATCGCGATCGGTCTTTTCGGCCACGCGACGCCCGCCGGGGTGGCGTGGCTGCGCTGCCTCGGCGCGGCGGTGGTGCTCCTGGCCTGGCGCCGCCCCTCGCGTGCGGCCTGGCGGGGGCGTCGGCTGGCACTGGCGATCGCCTTCGGCATCGTGACGGCGGGCATGAACGTGCTCTTCTACGAGGCGATCGCCCGGCTCCCGCTGGGGACGGTGGTGGCGATGGAGTTCATCGGCCCGGTCCTGGTGGCCGCGTTCGGGTCCCGGTCGCTGCGGGACGTGCTGGCGGTGGTCCTGGTGGCGTGCGGGGTGGTGGCGATCGCGGACGTCCAGCTCGCGGGGTCGGTGCCGGGCGTGGTGTTCGCCCTGGGCGCGGCGGCGGCCTGGGCCGGGTACATCCTGCTGGGCAAGCGGGTGGCTTCGGCCGAGGGATCGGGCATCGACAGCCTGGCGATCGGCTTCGCGGCGGCGACGGTGGTGCTGTCCCCGCTGGCCTTCGGAACCGGCGAGGTGTGGTCTTCGCCACGGATGCTGCTGCTCGGGGTGGGTGTCGGGGTGCTGTCGACGGTGGTGCCTTACGCGCTCGACCAGGTGGTGCTGCGCCGGCTGGGGCAGGCGCGGTTCGCGGTGCTGCTGGCGTTGCTGCCGGTCACGGCCGCGGTGATGGGGTTCGTGCTGCTGGCCCAGGTGCCTTCGTGGCCGGAGGCGCTGGGGACGCTCGCGGTGGTGGGCGGAGTGGCGCTGCGGAGCCGGGACGAGCCTGGGCGGCCGGCGCCGGAGCCGCCGGGCTGAGTCCCCGGCTCTGCTCAGCTCGGCTGCCGGTGGCCCTCGATCGGAGGTGACCCGTTCACCACGCCGGACGTGGGTGCTCGCCGGGCCGGGTCCCGGTCGCACGCTCGCCGCCGGCCCACCAAACGTCTTGAATGAGTCATTCAGGTCTTCGGAGGTCCTGAATGACTCTCAGTGTCAGGGTTGGTGGTGCCGCACGGTGTGCGGTTATGGTCCGGTCTTGGTCACGTGGTGACTCGGAATGACGTTGCCCG